>CAMYNO010000338.1 GCA_947259815.1 uncultured Parvularculaceae bacterium | reverse complement strand
ATGCTCTTGGTCGTATATTAGCCTTGCGGCGTGGCGCCGCAACGTCGAGCGCGAAATAGGCACGTCTTCAAAACAACTTTACAAGATTCGATTAAGGAGAGCCGCGACGCTGGTCTGCGATAACTAGCTGTCAGACAAAAATCGCATTGCCAAAACCCAATGCAAATATAGTATATTTCAGTGTTTTCGAATTCACGGCAATGAGACATAGCAAACTGGATTCTGCTGCTATGCTAGGCTTATGAAATCGATTCCAGGCTTTGAATGATTTTCCACAGCGGCGTGAACCGTGCCGTCCGAATGGTGAGGAGAGATGGAGATGGCGTTTCGATTTGTCCACACGGCGGACGTCCATCTGGATTCGCCCCTGATCTCCCTGGCGTTGCGCGACCCGGATGTCGCCGATGTGATTTCCAACGCCACGCGCCAGACCTTCGTCAACACGGTTGACCTATGCCTCGAAGAAGAGGTCGACGCCTTTCTGATCGCCGGCGATCTCTATGACGGCGATCTCAGAAGCATCAAGACGGCGGCGTTTCTGACCGAAGAACTACGGCGTCTGACAGCTGCAGGTATTCGCGTCTTCATCATCAAGGGTAATCACGATGCGGAATCGAAAATCACCAAGCATCTTCTGTGGCCGGAGGGCGTTCATGTGTTTTCGGGGCGCGGCGAAGCGGTCCCGATCGAGGAGAACAACACGGTCGTCCACGGGATGAGCTTTGCGCAACCCCATGCGTCGGAAAGCCTGTTGCCGAAGTACAAAGCGCCCGTTGAGGGGGCGATCAATGTCGGTCTCCTTCATACGAGCCTCGCCGGTTCAGCTGTGCATGACGTTTATTCGCCATGTTCGGTGCCGGAGCTTGTTGATCAGCGGTATGATTATTGGGCTCTCGGCCATATCCATAAACGTGAGGTGCACGCAGAAGGTCCAGGCGCGGTTGTGATGCCGGGCATACCACAGGGGCGGCATATCAATGAATCTGGCCCGAAATCCGTGACGTTGGTGGAAATCGCCGATGACGGCCGAGTTTCCATCGTAGAGCGCTTCACTAGCGTGGCGCAGTTCGAGCGCCTCTCCGTTGATGTTAGCGGACTTGAGGACTGGGCGGATCTTGTTGAAACGCTGGAGAGTACTTTTGGCGCGGCGATAGGGCAAGCGGAGGGCCGCGCGCTCATCGTGAGACTGGCACTGGAAGGCGCGTCGATTTTGGCGTTGCGGTTGCGCCGCGATCGCGACGTACTCCTGGAGGAAACGCGCGCTGCAGCGCGCCGAGCGGGTTCTGTCTTCCTGGAAAAACTCGAGATCGCCGCCGAGGTGCCATCGATTGAGACAAAATCCGCGGCGCTCGATCCTGTGCGCGAGCTTCGCAAGCTCATCGACGACGGCGGACCGGTCGATCACGCGGCCTTACGCGCAGAGGCCGACGCTATGCGTCGCGAAGTGCAACTCTATTTGCCGCCGGAATTGCGCGACCGATTCGGTGCTGATGACGAAGCGGCGGCGGCGTTCACGATTGATGCGATGAACGATGGCGTGAAAGAGGTTCTGGCGCATCTCGAATTCGAGAACGAGCGGGATTAATGCGCATCGACGAGCTTCGCCTGACGCGCTACGGCCATTTTACGGACTTCTCGCTGAAGCTCGAGAGCGGCCCAAGCGCGACGGACTTTCATGTCATTTACGGAGCCAATGAGGCGGGCAAGTCTACCATTCGCGATGCATTCATTGACCTTCTATACGGGATCTCTCCGCAAACCGATTATAACTTTCTGCACGCCAATGACGCGCTTCAGATCGGCGCTTTAATGACTGTCGCCGGAGAGGCGTACGACTACACTCGAATTCGAAAAAATACAGCGAGCCTCCTCGGGGCCGACGGTGATGTGATTCCGGAATCGGAGCTTCGTGCCGCGCTTGGAGACATCACGCGGGAAAGCTATTGCAACATGTTTTCGCTCGACGAAGACACGCTGCAAGAAGGGGGCGAGGGCATTCTGAAGAGCGAGGGCGATCTCGGCGAGCTCCTCTTTTCGGCGGCGTCGGGATTGTCCGGTCTCAGCGCAGCGCTGGACGCGCTGCGCGCGGAAGGCGAAGCCATTTTCAAACCGCGTGGACGGACGCACCGGCTGGCCGTCGCCAAAAAGGAACTTAAGGATCTCGAAGCGGAAATTCGAGCGCGCGATGTCCAGGCCCATGCCTATGATGCGCTTGTCAAGGACGAAAGGGCGAAGCGGGATCTGTATGAAAAGGCGAAGGCGGCGCGCGATGAAGACGCGAAGCGTGCGGCACATTTAAAGGCGGTGCTTGACTGCCTTGAGCCGCGTCGCCAACGCAACGAGCGGCTGGCGCAGTTGGAAGCCGTCGAGGATGCGCCGTCTTTGCCGGAGGGCTGGCTTGATGAGGCGGAGGCTCTCGCGCGCAATGATGCGGCCGTTCAATCATCTCTTAAAGATGCGAAACGCATGCGTGCGCGTCTTGAGGATGTCCTCAAGACCATTCCAACGGATGACGCCGTATTGGCGCAAAAAGACGCCATCGCGCGATTGACGGACGAGGATCTGGAGGCGCGGTTTCGCGCGGCAAAGGATATTGAGAAACTCGAACGATCGCGCCGAGGCGCGCAAGACGATATTGGGCGTAAATTAAAACAACTGGGTCGAAGCAACGACGAAGACCCGTCGTCGCTGATTATATCCGCGGCGGTCCTCGGGCGGATCAATGAGCTGGCCGGCCTTCAAGGCGGGGTTGAAACGGCGGCGTCAACGGCTCGGGAAGAGCATGATCGTGCGGCTAGACTGGTGGATAAACGCAAGCACGCGCTCGAAGCCTTCGACGACGACGATGATCTGTCGGCGCTCGATCAGCAATTTGACGCGTTAAGTAAGGAGTTTGACAGTCGCGATGTACAGGAGGCGGAGAATGTCGTCGCGCGTCTGGGCCGGGACGTTGACGCCGCGCTTTCCAACTTGGTGCCGTGGCTAGGCGATGCGCGCGCGCTACTCGCCGTGAACGCGCCGCCGCGCGTGCGCGTTGATGCTCTTAAAGCAGCCGAAAAGAGCCTCTTAGACGATCGAACCGCGCTTGAGCGGGATATTGACCGCATCAAAGACGAGAAAGCGGAAATAGACGCCGAGGTAAAGGCGACGCGCGACTCAGGCGCGGTCATTGACGACGAGACCGCGGCGGCGGCGCGGGACGCGCGAGACACGGCGTGGGACCGTCATGCAATGTTGTTGAATGGCGAAGGACCGATTGCAGCCGACGATTTGCAGGCGACGGCCGGAGCATTTCACGAAGCGATGATGAAGGACGATCGCATCGGCGCGACCCGGTTCGGTCAGGTTTCGGCGATCGAGACATTGCGGAAAGCGAAGGCTGACGGCGAAAAGCGGCAATCGGCGCTGGACCGAGCCGAAGAAAAATCGCGGGCGCTTGATCAGCGTGTCGAGACGTTAGCCGATGAGATCAGCGCAGTGATGACAGGTCTTGGTCTGCCGGCGGAGACGCCGGCCTCCTTTTTGGACGGGTGGATCGACCGCGTTGACGAGGCGCAGGGACGCGCCAAGGAGCTTAGCGACGCGGAAGAAGCGCGCGATGTGCTCATTGCGAAACGAGACGCCGCACAGGCAAGCCTTGTGGAGGCCATGAAAACCGCTGGACTTGCGCCTGATGCAAGTAACTGGGACCCGCTTGCCGCACAATGCGAAGCAGCGCTCGCCCAATGGCGTACAAAGGCTGCAGGCAAGGCAGAGGCCGAAAGACAGCGGGACGATGCGGCGACGGATGAAGAAGAGCGCAAGGTTAAGCTGGATCGGGCGGAAAACGCGCTTCAGGCTTGGCAAGCTGAATGGAAAGCCGCTCTTCAGACGTGTTGGATTGGGAAGGCTCAAGAAAACGCATCGCCGGCGCAGGTTTCAGAAATCCTCCGGGTGCTGCAGGATCTGTCGGGGCTGGCCGATAAGGCCAACGAGTATGACGCGCGCATCGAGGCGATGAAACTCGATCAGCGGCGATATCTCGAAGCGGTCCAGACTATCGCCGAGGCCGTGGGCGAAGCATTCACCGCGGACGATCCGCTGTTGTCGGCCGATGCGTTGCGCGGGCGTCTCGCTGCGGCGCAGGAAAACGCCCGCCGCCGCAGGGAACGCATGGCCGAGCTGAAAGACGTTGAAGAGCGCGAACAGACCGCACAGGATGAGTCGGGTGCCATTGAAACGCGGTTTGAAGAGATGGCGGGCGTTTTTCCGGCGAACGATTTAGGGGAATTGATCGATGTCATGAAAGATGCGGAACTGAAAGCGCGTCTTGAAGACGAGATCGCCGATCTGGAGCGGCGGATTTTGGATTTGCTTGGACAAAGCGATATTGACCGCGCTTGCGCGCTGTTGGATGCGGAAATCGGCGCGCCGGAACAGATCGATGAAGTCCGCGCCGAACATCAACGTCTTACAGCGGAAATGGAAACCGCGAACGCCCATGTCGCGGATCTTTTCCATGAGCGGAAGACGGCGGAAAAGGCATTGGCCGATATTGGCGGCGATGCAACGGTCGCTGTGCTAGAAGAGCGTAAGCGTGCGCTCCTTTTGGCGATTGAATCCGATGCTGAATCTTTTTTGAGGCGCTCAATCGGCGCGATGGTCGTCGAGCGGGCGCTCAACGCTTATCGCGACGTCCATCGAAGCTCGATGATGGAGCGCGCCAGCGAGGCCTTTTCGACGATTACCCGTGGCGCGTTTACAGGCCTGTCGGCGGCGCCGGGAAAAGGCAATGAAGTCCTCGTAGGTTTACGCGCGCGAGGCGGCTCGATCGTCGCCAAGGACATGTCCCGCGGGACGCGGTTTCAATTGTATCTGGCGCTGCGTATCGCCGGCTTTGCGGAGTTTGCCCAGAAACGCGACGCCTTGCCGTTTTTTGCCGACGATATTATGGAGCCGTTTGATGACGACCGCTCGGCTGAAACCTTCAGTCTATTGGCGGAAATGTCGAAATCCGGGCAGGTTATCTATCTGACCCATCACAGGCATCTTTGCGGCATCGCGCAGTCCGTTTGTGGTGGCGGTGTTTCGATCCACGAATTGCCGGATCCAGCCTTAGCCGAGGTGCCGGCTGAGTCTACATCAGCGTAATTTCGGTTGGAGGCGTCCGAACAGAACTTGTGTCCCGGAGATCGTCCTTGATACGCCGAATTACAAGGGAGCCGAGCCCTTTTCAGATGACTTAGAAGACTTGGCTGGCAGAAACAGCTTAGTTCCCAAGTTTTTTCGCTTTTCAGACTCCAGTTCGGTCTGTGAGGTTGAACCCTTAGCTAACGGAATCATCTCGCAATAACGTTTGCATTGGCGGGGCATGAGCCTGGTCGGTAAATGCTGCAAATACTCAGAGAGGGGATCTCGCGATACGGGATGACCGCTTTTACGCGATAGCAGATGTTTGAAGGCACAAGTTTTACGTTAGCTTCTCTAATCGGTGAGTTCAGTCAAGCTCCAATTTTAATCTTTTGTCGGTATCGTATTCACTTGGGTCACGCTTCTCTCCGCAGTCTGTTCGCTTCGTTGATTGAGAAGCGGCTGCATGCATGTGCCGGATCGGTTTGTGGAGAGCCTCGCTTTGAGTCGCGCTTTTGATCGGCGCAGCAGACATTACCGACTTCATCCACGAACCTCGTCCAAGTGAGGACGATCCCGACGGAACGGGTTGAGGTTTTAGATCATGCCGTTGCCTCCGTAGCGTTCCATCGGAAGTCAGTTCCGTCTATCCACATGCGATGCAGGATAACGGCGAGTTTGCGAGCGAGCGCGACTGTTGCACGACGACGGCCTTTGCTGCGCATCAGTTTCATCGCCCAGGATTTGAGCCTGGATGGATTGCGTGAACGCGTTAGCAATGAGTTGGCGGCCGAATACAGGTTTGCGCGAACGCTCGCATCTCCTGGCCGGGATATCCGGCCATGATTATCCATCTCGCCGGATTGAAAGCGTCTTGGCGTTAATCCGAAGTGTGCGCCAACATTGCGGGAAGATTTGAACCGTGTCGGGTCATCAATCGCGGCTTTAAAGCTGAGCGCGGTAATTTCGCCAACGCCAGGCGCCGTCATGAGGCGGATGCAAACGGGGTCTTGTCGTGCGTATGTCTTTACACGTCGGTCCAGTTCCACAAACGTGACCAGCAATGTCTCATGGGCGTCAAGCATTGGCATCAATGCGTGTGACAAGCCTTCGTCAGCTTCGATAATGGGCCGCACGTGCTTGGCGAAGTTGTAGCGCTTTATCGCCTTCGGTAAGCGGATGCCAAACGCATTTAACAAGCCGCGGATCTCGTTTTCCAGATCCAGGCATTTGCGCAGGACCGTTTTCCTGCTGGTGAGAAGCGCCCGTTCACAATGGCTGACGCGACTCTTCATGTGAACCGGATTGTACCAACCGGATCGAACGACTTGCGCGATGCCGCGCGCATCATTCTTGTCAGTCTTGTTGCGCATAGCGGACAGTGCGGCGCTCACCTGACGCGCCTCCATGCAAACAACGTCAAAGCCTTCGGCGACCAGCCCGTGGAATAGGTGCTGGCTCATTGTCCCGGCTTCAAAGCCAATCATCTCAGCTGGTTTGCCGAAACTGCGAATGCACTCAGCGACATCGTCGATCTCGCAGGGCAAGCTTCGTTCAAGTGCAATCTTGCCGTCAGCGTCAATTATGCAAAGCGCCAGTGATCGCAGCGCAACATCCAATCCAACATAGTATTTCATCTTCATCTCCCATACTGCAGGTCAAAAACTGACCTTGCCACGGGAGCCTGACTGTTGGGCGTCAAGCCCGATTACTCATGCTTTGAGGATCAACCCGACCTAATCAATTGCGTTTATCGAACGCTCCAGCTCTCGAATTCCTGCGATAACGTCGTCGAATTTCGGTGGTTCGCCGAAAAACATTTCACGCATTTTGGCGTAGTCTGCGCGAAGAGCGCGTTCAAGCTTTTCGTGCGGCGTGAGTTTTAATGAGCCAGGTTTGGCTTCATCGTACTTTGCCCAAGCCGCTCGGAAGAATTTCGCCTTGTGTTGAGCAACCGCGGTAAGCAGTTGAGGTTCCTGCAAAGCTTTGGCGCCGATGTTGCTGCGAGCCAACATATAAAGATCGTAGTAGTGCCGCGATATCCGCTCACCTGAAATTTTTGGTTTGGGACGATGATATTCCATGTGCAGGATCGTGGCTTTTTCCCAAAATGTCCGTTCGGCGCCCAACGTTTTTAT
>CAMYNO010000337.1 GCA_947259815.1 uncultured Parvularculaceae bacterium | reverse complement strand
CATTTTTCGTGCCATCGCCCGCGCTTGCCGGCAATGGTCACGCCAAGGATGAGAACGATCAGCGTCACTTCGATGGAAATGAACGTGGTCTTTGAACCGAAGCCGAAATCGCTGGCGACAAGATCGATCAGCGCGAACAGCACGGCGGCGGCGGCGAAAAGATAATTGAAGAAATAAGACGAGCGATAATGATTGCCGTAATGAACGGCGAGATGATCGGCCCAGGCGAAACGCGGAATGATCAGATCATTAAAGACCGCCTGATCGTGACTGGAAGATTGCAGCTTTTGCGCAAGCGTCGAACTTCGCGCGCGGTCGATTTCCCGACGCGGTGTAACGTTCCACAACCGCACGGTCGGCCATTTGCCGGCAAACGCTTTTTCCCAGAACTGAAAGAAAGAGCCCCAGTTAAACCGGTGCGGGCGTTCGTCCGAAAAGGAACGATAGGCAAAGAGAGCATGGGTCGCCTTGTCCGAGAAGGAATGTTCGATTTCTTCATGCGCCGGCGGCGCGACAATCGCGTCAACGGTGGCGTTGAGAAACTCCTCCGTAAGCGGCGTTTCCTTATTGTCGGGGCTGATAATCACCGGCGGTTTGTTAGCTGCGGCATTGATCCAGATCACCGGCTTGCCGGCGGAAAGGGCCTCTTCCTTGATCATCGCGGTGCCGCCGACGCCGCGCGCTTCTTCGCCATCCCAAATTGCGATGATGAAATCCGACTGATCGACGGTGACGAGCCCCGCCTGAAGATAGGCGCGTTCCTCCGCCGCCGGCGTATCGCGCACGCCGTCCAGCTCGGCGACGGAATCGGCGGCACGCAGCATCGCCTCGAACTCGGCGCGGTCCGATCCGGAAAAATCGCGGGAATAACTTTCAACCGAAAAGGGCAGGGGCGACAGCAAGCGCCAGCCATTATCGAGCGCGCATTTCGCCGCCAGCGTGTCCGCGCCGTCAGCCAGCGCGCTTACAAAATAAAGGATCGGCGGGGCGTCGGAATATTCCCGGTCGTAACGCGCCTGCGCGTTCGCAACCGCCTGCTTGGTAAGGTCGAGAACATTGCGCACCTCGTCATCGATGCGGGCGACCTGATCGGCGCCAAGCCGCGATGAGCGATGACCGGTGACGCCGATACGGAAAGCCATGTGCGGGTGCGGCGGCGTGGCGTATTCGTTCACAAGCGTGCCTTTGTATTCATTGCGCCGGAACGGCCGGATAGCGCCCCCTTGCGGCGCCTGTTCTCTATCAAGGACTGTGTCGGGGATTGTGCGGCTTTTCGTCAAGCGCCTCTTTTGATTACGCCGACGACGAAGCGCCGCAGGGATGTCCGGGAAAATTTGTTCTTGTATTGTTCTTTCGGTTGGGTAATCCTGATGGCAAGTGAAACCTGCAGCAGGGGACCCTTCATGGTTGCACAGATCGCGACATTCGCGTTTCACGGCGTCGAGCCGCAATCCGTCCGGGTCGAGGCGCAACTGACCAGCGGGCAGCCGGCGTTCGCCATTGTCGGTCTTGGCGACAAGGCGGTTTCGGAGGCGAAAGAAAGAGTGCGGGCGGCGCTTTGCGCCGTCGGGCTCGGCTTTCCGTCAAAACGCGTGACCGTGAACCTCGCCCCGGCGGACCTGCCAAAAGAGGGCAGTCATTTCGATCTGGCGATTGCGCTCGCGGTTCTGATCGAAATGGGGGCGGTCGCCGGCGACAGCCTCAACGGGTTCGCGGTGATGGGCGAACTTGGTCTGAACGGCGATATCGCGGCCGTCGCCGGGGCATTACCCGCAGCCGTCGCCGCCAACGAGGCGGGTTTGGGCCTGGTCTGTCCCGCCGCCTGCGGCCCGGAAGCCGCGTGGGCGGGGGGCGAAGCGGAGATACTGGCGCCGCGTTCCCTCATTCAGCTCGTCAATCATTTCAAAGGGACGCAAGTGCTTTCGCCGCCGGCGCCGGGGGCGGTGATCGACGCTGGGACCGCGCCCGACCTTATCGATGTTAAGGGGCAGGAAACCGCAAAACGCGCCCTGGAGATAGCCGCCGCGGGCGGACACAATCTACTCATGGTCGGCCCGCCGGGCGCCGGTAAATCGATGCTCGCCGCGCGCTTGCCGGGCCTGCTTCCGCCTTTGACGCCGGCGGAGATGCTTGAAATTTCCATGGTGCAGTCGCTCGCCGGCCTGCTCGAAGAGGGGCGTCTGACCCGCGCGCGTCCGTTCCGCGCGCCGCATCATTCAGCCTCCATGGCGGCGATGGTCGGCGGCGGCGCCCGCGCGCGGCCGGGCGAGGCGTCCCTTGCCCATCATGGCGTTTTGTTCCTCGATGAATTGCCGGAGTTTTCCACCCCGGTGCTCGATAGCCTGCGCCAACCGCTTGAGACCGGCGACGTTCTCATCGCCCGCGCAAACTTTCATGTGCGCTATCCGGCGCGGCTGCAGCTGGTCGCCGCGATGAACCCCTGCAAATGCGGGTTCGGCAAGGCGAGCGGGCGCGCCTGCGGTCGCGGTCCCCATTGCGAACAAATCTATCAGTCGCGCATATCGGGGCCGCTTCTCGACCGGATGGACATTTCCATCGACCTGCCGGCGGTCACCGCTGTCGATCTCGCCGGGCCGGCGACAGGCGAGAAAAGCGCCGTCATCGCCGCCCGCGTCGCCAGGGCCCGCGACGCACAAATCTCACGCGGCGGCGCGACCAACGCCGCTCTTGATGACGCCGCGTTACAGAAATACGCCAGACCCGACGATGAAGGGGCGGCCCTTCTTTCCCGCGCGGCGGAGGCTCTGGCTCTTTCCGCCCGGGCCTATACGCGGGTGCTGCGCGTCTCGCGGACGCTGGCCGATCTTGAAGGCGCAGGCAGTGTGAAACGGCGCCATATCGCCGAAGCCATCAGCTTCCGACGCCATGAGGAGCAACAAGGCGCGCCGACAGCCCTTCCCGAAACGTCGCAACGGCGTTCAATGCAAGCAATTGGATAAGATTCATTAACCAAGCCTTTCAACGAATCCTCAAGCGATTGCGGTCATGATCGCGCACGCACGGGAAGGGGAAGTTCTCGGTTATGACCAATGCCGGCATGGTTTCACGCCAATCGATCCGTGAGCTGATTGCAGTTTGCGACGCATCGGGCGCATTACGTTTCGTATCGCAAAGTTTTGCAGAATTCTTTGGCGCACCGGTCGACAAATGGCTCGGCCGCGCCTTTTCACCCGGCGGCGACGCCGCCAAGCCGGGTGCGCCGAAAACTTATCGCACCCGCGTGAATGCCGGGGGCGGCGAGCGCATTATCACCTGGACGGAATCGGTGCTTGCCGGCGGCGAGCGTCTCTATTCCGGCGCGCTTGACCCCTCTGACACTGCCGACGAAGCCGAAGATCCGGCCCCGGGTGATGAAAAGTTGAAACTGCTCGCGACCATGAGCCACGAAATGCGCACGCCGCTCAATGGCATTATCGGCATGAATGCGCTGCTCCTCGACACCGTGCTTGAGCCGAACCAGCGCGCCTATGCTGAATCCGTGCGTGAATCGAGCGCCGCATTGCTGGCGCTGATCAATGATCTTCTCGACTACGCGAAAATAGACGCCGGCCACATGTCGCTCGATGAAGAGCCCTTTTGCCCGAAATCCCTGACGCAAAATATCGCCGAGCTGTTATCGCCGCGCGCCGCCGACAAGGGGATCGAGATTGCCGCTTATGTCGACGACCGCATTCCGCAACTTCTCGTCGGCGACGAAGCGCGATTGCGTCAGGTGCTCATCAATCTCGCCGGCAACGGGGTCAAGTTTACCGATCAGGGCGGCGTTCTGATCGAGGCGCATCTGGTCAATCTCAACGCCGATACAGCGCGTATCCGTTTCGATGTTTGCGATACGGGCATCGGCATCCCCGAGGAAATGCAGGCGGCAATCTTTAACGAGTTTTCGCAGGCCGAATCCGGCGCCGCCAAACGCAATGAAGGCACCGGCCTTGGGCTTGCCATCGCCCACCGCCTCGTCGCCGCCATGGGCGGGACGATTTCACTGGAAAGCGCGGTCAATAAAGGCAGCGTCTTCTCTTTCGAGCTTGCCCTGCCCCACAGGGGCGAACCGGCGGAAAGGCCGCCCATCGACACCACGGCCATCGTCGCCACCGGCTCGCCGACACTGGCGCGGGCGCTGGAAATGCAGCTTGCCTCGCTCGGTATTCAAAAAGTCGTGCATGCGGCGTCCACGCAGGAGCTTACTGCCGCGCTTGAACTTTCCCCCGGCGCGGTCTTGCTGTGCGACATTGTTCTCGCCAGCGAGATCGGCGCTTTGGCGCTTGAAAAAGCGGCGCGGTCTATTGTTCTGTTATCGCCGCTGGCGCGCAATCGGCTGAACGAGTTGAAAGACGCCGGTTTCGATCGCTACCTCATCAAACCGATCCGCCATTCTTCCCTGTACGAACAATTTATCGGGCTTGAGGATGTCGTGCAGCTTTCGAACGACACGGTTTGCGACAAGTCGGCCGAAGCAAGCATTGAAACAAAAGGGCGGCGCATCCTTCTGGCCGAAGACAATCATATCAACGCCGTTCTCGCGTCCACCATTCTACGGCGCGCAGGGCATAAGGTTGAAATCGCCGTAAACGGCGTTGAGGCGCTCGATGCGCTGCGCCGCGACGACTATGAAATCGTCCTCATGGACATGCATATGCCGGAGATGGACGGTCTGGAAGCGACGCGGAAAATCCGCGCCCTGAGCGGCGATGACGGGCTCATCCCGGTCATCGCGCTGACCGCCAATGTCATGGGCGCGGAAGAGAGGAAATGCATGGCCGCCGGCATGGACGATTTCCTGTCCAAACCGTTTGAGCCGGACGACCTTCTCGCCGCGGTTGAGAAATGGGCCGGCGCCAAAAGCGACTTTTCAAAGGCTTCATAGATCTTATCGCGCGCACTTCCAGCTTTTCATCGACACGAACAAGTCTAAGCTCCGCCACAACATTCGCTTAAGCAGAGCATCATGACAGCTTCAAACAAATATACCTGGCGTAACCTTGCCGGGGCGCTCAAAGAACGCAACGCCCTCGCGATGTATATTCTTGGCTTCGCGGCGGGCCTTCCCTACGTCTTGATTACAGGTACGCTCAATGCATGGTTCACGGAAGAGAATATCTCCGTCGCCACTATCGGCGTCTTTTCCTGGATAATCATTCTATACAGCTTCAAGTTTCTTTGGTCGCCAGCGGTCGATCGCGCGCCAACGCCAAAAATTTTCAATATGGGCCAGCGGCGCGCAACCATCTTGCTGTTTCAGGCCGTCATCCTTGTCTGCCTTTTGACTATTTCGACAGCAAGCCCGGCAACGCAGATGTCGCTTATCGCGATAGCAGCGGTCATGTGCACGCTCTCATCAGCATCGCAGGACATTCTGATTGACGCATGGAGGATTGAGGTCGCCAATGAAAAGATGTCTGTCGATCTTCTCTCTGCGGTCTATCAGCTCGGCTATCGCTCTTCAGTTATCCTCGGCGGCGCCGGCGCACTGATTATGGCCGCACGCATGGGATGGGGCGATACGTTTATCGCCCTGTCGGTTTTAATGGCGTTTGCCGTAAGCGGTGTCTTTATCGCTGGCGATTCCGTTGCATCGGAACGCCGACATGAACTGGGCGATGCTCCGCCCCCGCTATTACGCAACCGCACCCTTGCCGTGGTGATCATTGGCTGGGCATGGGCGTTCATCACCCTGTTCGGGTTTATGGCGTTCGCGCTCTCCAATCCGGAAAGCGCCAATGCGCGCGCCTTCACCCTGGAAAAAGGTCCGTGGATCATTGTCGCCACAATCATCGTACCGGTTGGCGCGGCGGCGCTTATGCTCTGGCGCTACCGAAACAACGCGCCCGTGGCCGGCGCCGCGGTTAAAGCCTGGCGCGGACAGGCAATCCTGGATGCGCTTTACGGGTCGGTTCTGGCGCCCATGGTCGATATTATCGATCGGCTCCGCTTCGGCGCCATCCTCGTCTTGATCCTTGCGCTCTCCTATCGGTTCACCGATCTGATCTGGGGCGCCTTCGCTTATCCGTTCTATCTCGGCGAGAATTTCGGGGCGCTCGGTCATACGCTCGATGAGGTCGCAATCGCCTCAAAATTATTTGGCGCCCTGATGACCTTTGTCGGCATCGGCGTCGGCGGCGTCCTGATTTTGCGCATCGGCCGCATGCCGTGTCTTGTCGCCGGGGCGGTTCTTGCCGCCGCGACCAATCTTTTGTTTGCCGATCTTGCAAAAGGGGGCGCGGTAACGGACGCCTTTATGACTGCAACGCATTTTTACGCACTCTTCGGCTTCATGCAGCCCGTTGCGGATTTTCTCAGTCTTGATGTTACGTCGAATAAGGCCCTGGCTCAGCTTATGCTGGTGATCGCTGCTGAAAACCTCGCGGTTGGCTTCGCCAGCGCGGCAATTGTCGTTTATCTATCGTCAATCGTGAACAAACGCTTCGCCGCGGTTCAATATGCCCTGCTTGCGTCATTGGGGTTTTTGCTGGGGTCGCTCGGGCGCGGCGCGCTGGGGGAGCTCATCGAATTGCGCGGCTTTGCCTTTGTCTTTTATCTGACAGCGGCCATGGGGCTTATCGCGGTCGTCGCCTCGGTCCTTGAATGGATCCGTCAGTCACGCGTCGGCGCGCCGGACATGGTAAACAAGCCAACACCCGCAGATTAACCCGCCGCGAGGCAGGCCCTGACATCGGGCTTTTCCTCGCCGGATATTTTCGCCGTCGCTTCCGCATGGGCGGCGCGCTGTGCGCCAGTATCATCCGGATACAGAATAACGATTAGGGTGCACTGAGAAAGCGAATAGCGGCGATATTCGCCGGCGCCTTCCTTACGACTCAGCGTCGCCGGCCCCAGAAGGGCGTCAATTGCCTCGGCCCGCACATTCACAATATCGCTGAGTTCATAGACCGGCGCCGCCGGCGTTTGCGGCGCGCTGGCGACAACCGGCGCCGGCGATGCCGGAGACGTTGCGCAGCCCGCGAGAAAGGAAAGCGCAACTGTTCCCTGAAGAAAGCGATTATACATCATCATACTATCTGAACCCATTGGCCTTAACGCGAAATAAATACGCCCGCTCCCTCGTCAGCGCAATTGCGGCGGCTTTTCCCATACCTTGCCCCCATGGGCGCTGCTTTCTATAAGCTCGTCCCTCACACGAGCGGTGAAGGAATTTCATGAAAAACGAAAAACTCGACGTAATCGGCTTTGGCAACGCCATTGTCGATGTCCTGGCGAAGTGCGACGACGCCTTCCTTGAGGGGTTTGCCATACCCAAGGGGGGCATGATCCTCATTGACGACGAAAAAGCCGCCGCGATCTATGGCGCCATGGCGCCGGGGGTTGAGATTTCCGGGGGATCGAACGCCAACGCCATCGCCGCGATCGCCTCTCTCGGCGGGGCCGGCGGGTTTGTCGGCAAGGTCGCCGCGGACTCCCTCGGCGATATCTTCCGTCATGACCTGCGTTCCATGGGCGTTGAGTATGATACGGGCTCGCTGGAAAACGGTCCGGCGACCGGGCGCTGCCTTGTCAATGTGACGCCGGACGCGCAGCGCTCCATGGCGACATTCCTCGGTGCGGCCGCCCATGTTACCCAGGACGATGTCGACGAAGCGCAAATCGCGCGCGGCGATATTTCATTTTTCGAAGGCTATCTGTTCGAGCAGCCCCATGCGCGCGACGGGTTTGTAAGGGCCTGCGAGCTTGCGCGTAAGCACGGAAAACGCACGGCGCTGACGCTTTCCGACGCCAGCGTGGTCGAGCGTCAGGGCGCGACGATTACCGATTTTATTCGCGACCACATCGACATAGTTCTCGCCAACGAGGCGGAAGCAAGAGCGCTGTTCGATACCGACAACCTGTCTGTCATTACCGAAAAAGCCCGCGCCCTCGCGCCGCTCACCGCCGTCACCCGGTCCGAGCACGGCTCAATCCTCGTCCCGCGCGAGGGAGACGCGGTAGAGGTCGCCGCGCATACGCCCGACGCCCTTGAGGACACGACCGGCGCCGGTGATGCTTACGCGGCGGGCTTTCTGCTCGGCCTGGCGCGCGATTACGACCTTGCCCGCGCCGGCGCGCTGGGCGCTCTTGCCGCCAGCGAAGTTATCTCTCATTTTGGCGCAAGACCGGCCGCGTCGCTGCAACAACTTGCTTCCGACGCCGGCCTCATTTGACGAAAGGCATGGCCCATGACCCGCCGACTGATCATTGCGAGTGTGCTGGGTTTTGTCATTCTCGCCGGCTTGCTGGTCTGGCGGGCGGAGCCGCTTTATCTCTCCTGGCTGGCCGGCAAGACCGAGAGTTCAACCCTCGAAGCGCGCAAAACGCTGATCGCGCAAAATATCGAGGTTCATCTTCCCGAAACGGGTGACGGACCTTTCCCCAGCGTTTTGATGTTTCACGGCTGCGCCGGACCGCGCATGGCGTTCATGCGTCAGTGGGCTGACGTTTTCACGCAGGAAGGCTTCGCCGCGATGGTCGTCGACAGCACGGGTCCGCGCGGTTTCGATCGTCAGGATGCGCTCGATGTTGTCTGCGCCGGCAAGGCCCTGCTCGGTCAGGAACGGGCTGGCGACATCTTTGCCGCGATCGATATTGCTAAGACCGATAAACGTCTCGATACGGATAATTTGATCCTCGCCGGCTGGTCCCATGGCGCGTGGACGGTCATGGATTTTCTCACCATGGATGGCGAAAAGCGCCGCCCCGCTGGGATAAATGACGATCTAGCCGCACCGCCGGATATCAAGGGTCTGGTGCTTTTCTACCCCCATTGCGGGCCCGCCGCGCTTTCGAAATTTCGTGCATGGCGCGCAACGCCGCCGACAGTCGCCTTTATCGCGGGCGCGGATAAAATCGTCGAATCTGAAAAATGCGTGAGCCTGTTCGAACGAAAGATTCGCAGCGGCGCCAATATAGAAATGACGGTTTATCCGGAGGCCGATCACGTCTTTGACGACCCGTTCCTTGAACCGGAATGGAGTCACTGGCACCGGGAAGACGATCACCGAGACGCGGAAAAGCGCGTACGCGCTTTTCTCAAAGGTCTTGCCGATTAAGGCGTGATGCGCGGCCCCTTGTCGAGAATCTCGCGATAGACGCGTGCAATTTCATCCGCCATGTCGCCCAGCGGCTGACCCGATGAAATCACATAATCCGCGCGCATCCGCTTTTCCTCATCCGGCATTTGCTGGGCGAGGATGGCGGCGAATTTTTCTTCCGTCATGCCGGGACGGGCGAGAACACGCTCACGCTGGATCTCCGGCGGAGCGCTGACGACAATAACGGCATCGAAAAACGCCTCCGACCCGTTTTCAAAAAGCAGCGGGATATCAAGGACCACCGCCGGCGCGCCGGCGGTCGCGGCGTCGCCCATGAAAGAGAGCCGGTCCTGGGCGACCAGAGGATGCACAATTTCTTCAAGGTTTTTCAGCTGGTTCGCATCATTCAGCACAATTTGCGCAAGCCTCGCGCGATCAACCGCGCCGTCAACGACGCTGTCGGGAAAAGCCTTTTCAATAAAGGGAACGGCGGCGCCTTCGCGATCGTAAAGGCGGTGCACCGCATCGTCCGCATCCCAGATCGCGGCGCCAAGATCAGCAAAGATTTTCAGCGCCGTCGATTTGCCCATGCCGATTGAGCCGGTCAGTCCGATTTTAATCACAGCGTTCCCCGCTTTTTCAGCTCACTGATTAAGAGGTCGCGCAGATCATCATCGACACGGGGAAAGACCGGAAAGGGCCGCTTCCCGAACCATTGGCGAAATCCCGGAGCCGCCTGGTGCATCAGCATTTCAAGACCGTTGATTGTCCGGTGGCCGCGCGCAATTGAAGCCTTTATCAGCGGCGTTTCGAGCGGCGTATAAACAATGTCGTAAACAATGGCGCCGGCGGGCAATGCGCTTAAATCTATGTCGAGCGGCGCCTGACCGCTCATGCCGAGCGACGTTGTGTTGACGAGAAGATTGCAATCGCAGAGCGCCGCAGAGCGTTCCTCCCAATCGGTGACATTCAAACCGAATTCATTAGCAAGGCGCTCGGCCTTTTCGCGCGTCCGGTTAGCGATGAGGATTGATTGACAGCCCGCAAGGCGCAGACCGGCGATCACCCCACGCGCGGCGCCGCCAGCGCCCAGCACCAGCGCCTTGTCTAAATTACTATTTTTATCAATAGCTTGCATGAGCCCGTCGTGAAAGCCGCGGGCATCGGAATTGTCCGCGACCACGCCTTCTTCGCTAAAGGTCAGCATATTCGCGGCGCCTATTTCTTTGGCCGCATCGCTCAATTTATCTGCATAGCTGAGCGCATTTTCCTTATGCGGAATAGTGACATTGACGCCGGCGAAACCGTCTGCCCGCAATTTGTCCATGGCCGCTGCGAAGGCGTCATATCCGGGCGCAACTTCAATCGCGCGATATTCCCCGACAACATGGCAACGGCTCGCCCATTCATTGTGGATGAAGGGCGAAAGGGAATGCGCAGCCGGCATGCCGATGACGCCCGCCTGAACCGGCGCCGGGTTCACCCAGCGCTCGCCGAGCGCGCCTTCCTTGCGAAGTTTTTCAAGCAACGGATAAATCGCCAGGCCCTGAACGGCGAACCAGTCGCCGCTGATACGCTCGAAGAGCGCTGCACCCTCCGGCGTCTCTACCTGATAGGCGCCAACGCTTGATAATACCTCAGGCCCGACCCGGGCGAGGTAATCGTCAATTTCACCCGCTGTCATCGCTCGAACCGTCAGGCGCGGCCGCTCAAGATTGCGCCAGATGATTTCTCCGCCGCGCGCCAGCACCGTTGCGTTGATGAGGCTGTGGGTTTTTCCCTGCATCGCCAGCAGGCGTTCACCCGCCTCAGTCATATCGCGCGGTTTGTCGAAGGCGCGGCCTTCAAATTCCATGATCTGATCGGACCCGACAACAAAGTCCCCATGGGCCTTCGCCACCGCAAGGCATTTCGCCTCCGCCAGTTGCATGGCGGTTGCTTCAAGATCGCCGCCTTCACGTTCAGCCTTTTCCTTGATTTCAGATTCATCCACCCCCGGCTTGATGATGCGGAAGTCGAGGCCGTGGCGCTTCATGATCGAAGCACGGATGGCGCTGCCCGAGGCGAGTATCAACGGGGAATGCTGCATCAGCGATTTCGGCGGGCTGAAAGCTTGGTAAGGATCGCCGCCGCGGTTTCTTCCACAGATTTTCGCGTGACGTCGATCGTCGGCCAACCGTTTTTGGCGTAGAGCCGTTTTGCCCGCAGCACTTCAGCGCGGATCGTATCGAGATCGGAATAGTCATCCGCACTTCCCACCGCGTTCAATCCCCCAAGCCGGCTTTTTCGGATTTGCGCCAGGCGTTCCGGGCTGGCGACGAGACCAACGATGAGCGGCTTGCGCAGTTCAAAAATTTCCGGCGGCAGTTCCGCCGTTGGTACGAGCGGCACATTCGCCGCTTTCACACCGCGATTTGCGAGATACATGCATGTCGGCGTCTTTGATGTCCGGCTGACGCCGACAAGGATGACATCGGCGGATGCAAGATCCCACGTCATCTGGCCGTCATCATGAGACAGGGTGTAATCGAGCGCCGCAATCCGGGTAAAATAGGCGTCATCAAGCTCATGCTGGGCGCCCGCCTTTTTCGTCTGTTCCAGTCCGAGATAATCGGTGAACGCATTCAGCATCGGATCGAGGACGGAAACCGCCGGCGTCTGCAATTCATTGCAACGGATTTCGAGCATCCGGCGCAGATCCTGATTGATGAGCGTATAAAGAACGATCCCCGGCGCGGCTTCTATCGCGGCAAGGGTCTGTTCCATCTGTCGGCGAGAGCGGATCAGCGCATAGATGTGTTCAAGCGGTTTGGCGTGTGCAAATTGCGAGGTCGTCGCCTTCAAGAGTGCATTCAGCGTTTCACCGGTTGAATCTGAAACCAGGTGAACGTGGAAAAAGGTCGCCAGCGGCGGCTCGTCCTCTTCAAGTTCTAAAGTTTCCGAATCTTTGTCACTCATGATTGTGGAGTTATACGGGAAAGATCGGGCGTTTCGCGACTGTGAAATCAGCGCAGCGGGAAAAACCTCGAGTCATACCGACGCGGCGCCCATGGGAAATGGAAAAATCCGGCCATGGGAAATCCTCCGCATGGCCATACCCCTGGATATTTGAAAATACTGTTTTCATCCATGCGGTGTGGGATGTTTCTCGTTTGATTTAAATGCGCTATCGCATTCTCACCAATCTTCCCGATGGAGGTTCCCCCGTGGACCTTAACAGGCGCCGGCTGGGCGCCATGACCTGAAAAAATGCCGGGGTTCTATCTTTCCCCTGAATCCCGGCCCTACTTATATTAGTCATCCTTTTTTAAGAGTCTTAAATAAAGGATTAACAGGGTGTGTGTTTTGAAATGTCGTCATCGCCGAAATTCATAGAAACGCTAAAGGGCGACAAAAGCGCCATACCGCCCATCTGGTTCATGCGTCAGGCGGGGCGATATCTCCCTGAATATCGTG
>CAMYNO010000336.1 GCA_947259815.1 uncultured Parvularculaceae bacterium | reverse complement strand
TGGGCGACCGAAAGGTTTATGAACAACCCGTTGATGCGCCGCAGCTTTCGCATTTCAGGCAAGCTCCGTTGCGCACCAGGGTGAACTGTCCGCAATCGGGACAGGCGTCGCCTTCGTAACCCTTAATACGCGCTTCATCGCGGATGCGGCTGTCGGTGCGGCCGGGCGTCGCCAGAACGCCGCGCGGCGCCTTGCGGTTCACGGCCTCGGCGAGCTTGGCGACCTGCGCTTCGATATCGGGCGGGCTTTCCGCTCGCGTCGCCTCTTCTTCTTCCACGACGTCTTCGACTTCGTCGGCCTCGCCGTCCGCATTCTTGCGCAGCCGGTCAAAGTCGCCGCCGCGCAGGATGACGAGATTGTCCGTCACCGTCGACCGGCTGAAGCCTTTCGAGATCAGTTTTGCCGCCTCGGCCTGTGTCTTTTCTTCCGATACGCCGCGGCCGATCGCATCGACTGAGGACTCGTCAGGATTGACATGGGCAAGATCGCTGCGCCCGAGATAGGAGATTGCAAGTTCACGGAAGATGTAATCGAGTATCGAGGTCGCGTGCTTGATCTGGTCGTTCCCCTGAACAGGGCCGGAGGGATCGAAACGCGTGAACACGTAAGCGTCGACAAATTCGTCGAGCGGCACGCCATATTGCAGGCCGAGTGAAACTGCGATGGCGAAATTATTCATCAGGGAGCGGAAGGCGGCGCCTTCCTTATGCATGTCGATAAAGACTTCGCCGATTTCGCCGTCATCGAACTCGCCTGTATGAAGATAAACCTTGTGGCCGCCGACAATCGCTTTCTGGATATAGCCCTTGCGCCGGTCGGGCAGGCGGCGCCGTCCCGGCGTTCGCTCTATAATGCGTTCAACGATCCGCTCCGCCACGATCTTGGATTTTTCAGTTGCCGGGGCATCGGCGATTTCCTCGGCCAGATCGACGTCGTCATCATCGGTGTCAGCCGGCGCCAACAACGCAGCGGCGAGTGGCTGGGAAAGTTTTGAGCCGTCGCGATAGACCGCCATCGCTTTCAGCCCCATGCGCCAGCCCAGCATATAGGCGCGGGCGCAATCGCCAATCGAGGCGCGCGCCGGCAGGTTGATGGTTTTGGAAATGGCGCCGGAGATAAAGGGTTGCACGCACGCCATCATCTGAAGATGTGCGTCGACGGAGAGATACCGCTCGCCAATACGTCCGCAAGGGTTGGCGCAGTCGAACACGGCGTAATGCTCAGCTTTCAAATGGGGCGCGCCTTCAACCGTCATTGCCCCGCAGCAGAAAAGATTGGCCTCGTGGATTTCCTCGTCGGCAAATCCGATGTCGCGCAGAATTTCATACCCCGTCGCAGTGAGCATCGTTTCCGGCAGGCCAAGGACATTGGTGCAGAAATCCTCGCCAAGCGCCTGTGGTGAGAACGCGTAGGAAAGATCGAAAGCGGTTTTCAGCCGTTCCAGCAGAGCCTTGATATGGCGGTCTTCGAACCCTTCATTGCGCAACTCATCGAGATTGACGCCGGGCGCATCTTCCAGCGTGCCGCGGCCGAGCGCATAAGCTTCGATATCGGCGATCTGGTTTTCGCTATAGCCAAGCGCCGTCAATGCGGCGGGTACGGACTGGTTGATGATTTTCAGATTGCCGCCGCCGGCGAGCTTTTTGAATTTGACGAGAGCGAAGTCCGGTTCAATGCCGGTTGTGTCGCAATCCATGACAAGGCCGATCGTGCCGGTCGGCGCGACGACGGAAACCTGTGCATTGCGAAAGCCGTTGAGCGCGCCGAGTTCATAAGCCTCGTTCCAGACCGTGCCGGCGCGGTCGGCAAGCGCCGGCCAGGGGCAGGCGTCGCGATCGAATTGCGAGGGCTCAGCGCCGAGGCCTTCAAACTCGCCCGTTTCCGACACGCCAATGGCCGCGCGTTTGTGGTTGCGCATAACCCGCAGCATGGCCCCGCGATTGGCGCTGAATTTTTCAAAGGCGCCAAGGGCGCCCGCCATTTCCGCGCTTGCCCTATATGCGGCGCCGGTCATCAGGGCGGAAACGCCCGCCGCAATGGAACGCCCGCTTTCGCTGTCATAGGGAACGCCGGAGCGCATCAGCAAGCCGCCGAGATTTGCAAATCCAAGCCCAAGCGTTCGGTATTCGAATGACCGCCGCGCAATCGCCGCAGATGGGTATTGCGCCATGGTGACGGAGATATCGAGGACAAGCGTCCACAGGCGGCAGGCATGTTCCAAACCATCAACGTCAAAGCCGTCATCGGTTTTGAACTTGACGAGGTTGACGGAAGCGAGGTTACAGGCCGTGTCGTCAAGGAACATATATTCCGAGCACGGATTGGAAGCGCGGATATCGCCGCCGTCGGGGCAGGTGTGCCAGGCGTTGATGGTGTCGTGGAACTGCACGCCCGGATCGGCGCAGGCCCAGGCGGTCGCGCAGATATCTTCCCAAAGCTCGCGGGCGCGAATGGTCTTGACCGGCGTGTCGTCCACGCGGCGCTTCAGCGTCCAGTCGTCATCGTCGGCGACGGCCTTCAGGAATGCGTCAGTCACGCGCACGGAGTTGTTCGAATTCTGGCCGGAAACCGTGCGATAGCCTTCTGAGTCCCAGTCGAGATCGTAAAGATCAACGTCAATCTCGCGATAGCCTTCGCGGGCGAACTCGATGGCGCGACGGATCGAGCCGTCGGGAATAAACGCGGCTTTGGCCGCTTTTATCGCGGCTCTTAATTCATTGTTCTCCGCCGGGTCGAGACGCGCTTCGTCGTCTTCCAGCGACCAGCAGGCTTTCACGATTGCCGGCAGATGCTTGGCGAGGGCGCGTGAGCCCGCGATAAGGGCGGCGACTTTTTCTTCCTCGCGCGCCTTCCAGCGAACAAACGCTTCGATGTCGGGATGGTCGACGTCGACGATAACCATTTTCGCCGCGCGCCGCGTTGTGCCGCCGGATTTTACCGCACCGGCGGCGGCGTCGCCGACTTTGAGGAAGCTCATCAGTCCGGAGCTTTTACCGCCGCTGGAAAGCGCTTCGCCGTCGCCGCGAATATTGGAAAAATTCGTGCCGGTGCCGGAACCGTATTTGAACAGCAACGCCTCGCGCCGCCAAAGATCCATGACGCCGTTTTCGCCGGCGAGATTATCTTCAACCGACTGGATGAAACAGGCGTGCGGTTGCGGGCGCTCATAAGCGCTTTCGGATTCGGCTAGCGCGCCGGATTCGTGGTCCACATAGAAATGGCCCTGTCCGGGCCCGTCGATCCCATAAGCCCAGTGAAGTCCGGTATTGAACCATTGTGGGCTGTTCGGCGCGGCGATCTGAAGCGCCAGCATGGCGCGCATTTCATCGAAGAATGCGCTGCCCGCGTCCTCATCGGTAAAGTAACCGGCCTTCCAGCCCCAATAGGTCCATGCCCCGGCCATGCGGTCGAAAACCTGCCGGGCTGAGGTTTCCGCGCCATAGCGCTCTTCGGCCGGCAGTTTGGCGAGAGCCGCGACATGGGGCATGGAGCGTTGCAGGAATTTAGGAACGCCTTTTTCCGCCGCCTTACGGGTTGCCGCAGGCACGCCCGCCTTGCGCAAATATTTCTGCGCCAGAATATCAACTGCGGTCTGGCTCCAATGGGCCGGAACCTCAATATCGCGGGCCTCAAAGATGATATCGCCGGAAAGGGTGCGGATTTCCGAATCAGCACGCCGGAACCGGATCGCGCCATAAGGCGCGTCCCAATCTTTGGAAAAACGGCGTTCTACGTGCATATGGCTGGGCCCGATTCGTCTGTGGCTATATATAGTGCCTGAGACGCCGCGTCTCCAGCCGCAAAGGGCGAATTCATGCTATATTGCCCGCCCAGCCGGCGGGCGCCATATTCGCGCCGCCAAAAGGGGCTATAAGGCGTTAGAATTTTCAGGAGCGTTCATTGAT
>CAMYNO010000335.1 GCA_947259815.1 uncultured Parvularculaceae bacterium | reverse complement strand
TTACTGAGGTCGGTGATAATGTCTTCGGTGACGCCGTCAGAGAAATATTCCTGTTCGGGATCGCCGCTCATATTGGCGAAGGGCAGAACGCCAATACTGATTTTCGGGCGTTCATCTTTCTTGTCGGCCGAGGCGGCGCTGTGCGTTTCGAGTTTTGCCGCTAGCGCCAATTTCAAATCCTGAAACGCCTTGCTGTCCGGGTTGGCGTTCCACTGGTCAAGGTCTGTTGTGTGGATGGCGCGGAAATCGATGGGAAGCTTTGCGTCGCCAAAACGAACCGGCGCTAATGCGCTGCGATCCGCCGCCTCGCGAGCTTCGCCTTTCACCCAGCGCGACGTCACGGAGTTCGGCGACCAGACGACGATAACGGCGCCGGCGGTGTCCAGTTCCTTTGCGATCAGATCCTCGAAATCGTCACCGGGAATGATCGCCGGATCCCACCAAACGCTCCAGCCTTCGCGCTGAAGCGCCGCGACAAGCGGCTCGACAAGCTCGCGGTCGGCACGGGCATAGGAAACGAAGATATCGGCCAAAAAGTCCCCCGGATTTCAATCACCTGACTGGCTAGCACAGGTCGTATTCATTGTCAGTCGTGAGACCAATGCCTGTCAATCGGCCGGTGCGTGCCTTGTGTTTGCAGTGTTTTTGAACTTGAGGCGGGTTCCGGTCCTGGTTGGAAGGAGGCGGAGATGGAAAACCTCGATTACGACGCCATTTTTTCTGCGGCGGGAACCGCAGCGATGGCCGGCTGGCTTATGCTGATATTCCTTCCACGGCGTTTTGCTCTTCTCTTCGCAATTTCGCAGTTCATTATCCCGTTCGGATTGTCGCTCTTATACGCCGGTCTGATTCTCCCAAATCTCTTTACGGTCGAGGGCGGGGGTTCAGGCTCAGCCGATCCCGCGCTATACGCTATTTTCCCGCCAATCTGATCTGGTCGAGATAGGAGGCTGGAAAGCCCAGCGTTTCGGCGAGTGACAACAACGATTTCGCGTAGTCTTTGTTAACGCCGGTTACTTTGTCGCCGGGCAAATTATAGCATGCGGCTTTGACCGAAGCGCCATCTGCCAGTTGGACTGTCACCGGTTCCGCACGGTAATCCGCGACGCTTTCCGCCGCATATAATGCTTTCGCCTCATCGGGAGAAATATCCACCACCACGCCATAGGCGCATTCGCCAGCGGCAGGTAGAAGCGTTGCGCGCTCGCCGATATGCAGTGCGAAATCATCAACATATCCGATGGCTGCGTCGGTCGGCGTAATGCCTTTCGAAGCGAGCAGGGGTCCATCCATGAACAGGCCATAGAAGAAAACTTTCACGATCAAGTCTCCATCTGTAGGGCCGGGTTATCCTCGCGGCGGCAGCACCGCGCTAACCCTTTCGCGGTTTGGCGTTGGCCTTTGGCTTTCGTTTTTTCTTTGGCGCCGGTCTCTTTGCGGTTTTCTTTTTCGTTTTCTTCGATTTCGACTTTGTCGGCGATTGGCGGCGCGTGGGTTTTCCCTCGCCCGGCATCGGGTCGCTGATCATCTCGAACCGTAGCGACCCGGTGAGGGGGATAGCCTCTTCCAGTGAGACGCGCACCGGTTGACCGAGGCGGAAGACGCCGCCCGTCGTCTCACCTACGACCCGGTGCATCGTATCTTCAAAGCGAAAGCGTTCCGCGCCAATGCTCCGCATCGGGATGAAACCGTCGGCGCCGCTTCCTTCCAGCGCGATGAAGAGGCCGAATTTGGTGACGCCGCGAATGCGGGCGTCGAACTCCGCGCCAACGCGCGAGGCAAGATATTCGGTAAGGTATCGGTCTGTCGCCTCGCGTTCGGCTGCGATAGCGCGCCGTTCAAAGTCGGAAATCTGCTGCGCCACATCGCCAAGCGTTGCGGCTTCTTTCTCTGTCTGGCCGCCGGGGCCGAGCTTGGCCGCCGTCACCAGCGCACGGTGCACGACGAGATCGGCATAGCGGCGGATGGGCGAGGTGAAATGAGCGTAGCGCGCCAGGTTCAGCCCGAAATGGCCGCGATTTTCGATGTCATAGATAGCCTGGCGCTGGGCGCGCAGAACGATCTGCGAAATCATTTCCTTTTCATCGCGCGCCTCGGCAATCTTCAGGATCTGGTTGAAGTTGGCCGGCCGGACCGAGCCGCCTTTGGTGAGGGAATATCCAAGCCCGTCGAGATAATCGCGAACGCCCTTTAAGTCGTCTTCTTCAGGCTGGTCATGAACGCGGTAGATCGCGGTCAACCGTGCGCGCTCCAGCGTTTCCGCGGCGGCGACATTGGCGAGGATCATGAATTCCTCGATGACGCGGTGAGCGTCAAAGCGTTCGCGTTTGACGACATCTTTTACCTGACCGCGCTCGTTCAGCAGCACCTTGCGTTCGGGTAAATCGAGATCGAGGGGGGCGCGTTTGGTCCGCTCGGACCACCTTGTGTGAAAAGCGGCGTAAAGATTTGTAACGGCGGTCTTTAGCGCCGGCGCGGCATCTTGGCCGTCGTTGATTGCCTGCGCGTCCTCATAGGAAAGTTTGGCGTGGGAGCGCATCAGCGCGCGCATGAAACGGTGCGACTTTTTCCGGCCGTCGGCGTCGATAATCATCTCAACGGCGAGGCAGGGGCGGTCTTCTCCTTCACGCAAGGAGCATAGATCGTTCGACAAACGCTCCGGCAGCATCGGCACGACACGGTCCGGCAGGTAAACGGAGTTGCCGCGTCGCAGCGCTTCCTTGTCCAGTGCGCTTCCCGTCCGCACAAAATAGCTGACATCGGCAATGGCGACGATAAGTCGAAAACCGCCGGGATTGACCGGATTCGGATCGGGCTCGGCGAAGCACGCATCGTCATGATCTTTTGCATCCGCCGGGTCGATGGTGAACAGCATCGTCTCGCGCAGATCCGTGCGCTCGCCAAGCGGCGGCAGGGATGCTTTTTCCGCCTCCCTGATAACGTTTTCAGGAAGTTCGGTCGGGATATTGTGATTGGCGAGCGCAATCGTCGAGAAGGCGTTGCGGTCGTCAATATGGCCTTCGATCTTGCGCACACGCGCTTTTTGCGGACCGTAACCACGGGCGTTTTTAGTCTCGACCCAGACAAGATCGCCATCGGCGGCGCCGCCTTCATCGCCCGGTTCGATGGTGAATATGCCGCGCGCCCGGCGTTCGACCGGTTCGGCCACCGTGCGGCCGCGCTCTTTCCTGAAGACAGCGAGGAAGCGATGCGCGCCCTTGCCGATCTGTTTCATGATGTCGGCGGAATAGGCGCTGTCGCCGTCGGGTTTGAGGCGCGCCAGAACGCGGTCGCCAACGCCGACGCTGGGCTTGAATTTCATGGCGCGTTTTTCAGCAATACGGATCAGCGGCGGCGCGCTCTCGCCTTTCCAGCCAACGGGTTCGCATTCCAGATCGCCATCATGGGTAACGCCCACGATATCGATGGGAGAAACCGGCGGCAGCCTGCCCGCCGGCGCAACGCGTTTGCCGCGAGTGAGGTCAACGACCCCGTCCGCTTCCATCTCTTTCAGCAGGGCGCGCAGTTCAGCGCGCGCCGGGCCCTTAACGCCAAAGGCGCGCGCAATATCGCGGCGCGCAGAGGCGCTGTCCGCGTCGTTCAGGAATTCGATAATCTCTTCACGGGTGGGGAGCGACGGCGCGGCGCCGCGCCGGTGCTTTTTGGGAGCGTTCATAGACGCGGGCTTGTATCAGCTTGCGCGCGTCGGCGACACCCTGCTTATCGGCCGGCGGTGAGGGGGTTGGCCGGCTTGCCGCGGACCAGGATTTCGTAGTGCAGATGGACCGCGGTGGCGTTGCCGCTGTCGCCCGTCCGGCCAATCGGGTCGCCGCGGCGGACCCGCCGTCCCTCGCGCAAGTCACCGTCGTAACGGGAAAGATGGGCGTATCGGGTTTTTACCGTCCGATTATGGCGGATAATGACTGTGCGGCCATAGCCGCGCTGGGAGCCGATCAATTCAACCACGCCGTCGCCGCCGGCGATGATGGTGCGCGGACTGCCGGTATAAAGATCGACGCCGTGATGAAACGACCCGGCGCCGCCGCGCCGTGGTCCGAAGCCGGAGGATACGCAGCCGTCGACCGGCGCGCGCAACAGGCTTACGCCGGAAATTTCAGTAACGGGCGCAAATCCGGCGATACGGCCGCGCCTGTCCGTGGCGGGCGCATTGGCGACCCGGCCGGGACATAGTGAAAGCGCGCCTGCCGCCCGGCCGGGGGCAGGGGGCGGCGCGGTCACACAGGCGGAAAGGCCCAGGAAAAGGATACAAAGGAATACGCAACGCATGGCGCAACATCTTACGGGCTGGCGGCGCCGGATTTATGAACGCTATGGGCTAAATTTGGAATATCGGCGAAATTTCGCCTGGCCCGCTGCGCCGGGGTAAGATGCAGATCAGAAAATGCGGCTATGAACCGACCGGACCCCGCTCAACCCGGCTGTGGTCGAGGTGAGCGGGGGGTAAAGCTTAACTCGTTGCGTCAGACGCAAAGATCAGGACCGTTCCGTTCTCGGCAATTTCTATGTCGATTTCTTCACCGTCATAGACGC
>CAMYNO010000334.1 GCA_947259815.1 uncultured Parvularculaceae bacterium | reverse complement strand
GGTTAAGTTTTGTCATATCGACAATAACCAGACCCGGATATTCGCGTTGCGCAACGCCTTCTTGTATCAAGGCCGCAACCGCACCGGCCGCAACGCTTTCCTCGACATCTGCAAGGTCCGCCAATTCGCGATGTTTCGGCATTTTCGGTATCCGCCAGTCGCCCTGCACCGCGTCGCGCTCAATATATTTCAGCAGCTCGGTAAAGACGCGTTTTTCTGGTGCCACCTGAGGAACCGACGTATCAAACCGGCGCCTGCAAAGCTCATGTGCAAAATGGTAAGCAAGGTTACGCATTAATGATGGCCGCTGCCCCGCCAAAGCGCGCAGCGCCTCTGCATCAATTGCGATGATCGTTAAATCTTCTTCAGCCGTTAAAGAAAGCCGCCGGGACAGCTCGCCGCTCGCTTCGGAAAAGACCAGATCAAATCCGTAAGCGTCGCCAGCGCCAATATCGTCAATCAGGACAGCACCGCTTGCCGGATCCACGGAGGACACCCGCATCTCGCCGCGCGCAACGATAATGGCGTCGCTAGCCTCATATTGCCCCGCCGAAAACACAGTCTGCCCGGCGGCGTAATAGCGCACATCGGCGTTTTCCATGACGGCGTTCATGATTGCGCCAGAGAGCCCGATAAAAGGTTTGACCGCGGCAACGGCGCTCGCAGCGTCAGCATCGCTCAGCGACACCGGCATTGCATCAACGTCGATCACGTCGTCTTTATCCGGCGTCTTAGGCAGAATAACAGGCGTGGCGGACATGGGCGGCTTTCACAGCTTTTAAAAAGCCTTGATAACAAGCCGTTTTTAAGAGCGAGTAAACTTCTTATTCAAATTTACCCGGCGACCGTTGCAATACATCGCGCTTCCTTAACCTTACATTGACCCACAACGCTTAGGTTTCACCCGACTGAACGAAGGGTTTGACTGATGCGCAACTTCATATTCGCCGCCGCCGCATTTACCGCGATGATCTCGGCCGCTCAAGCTGGCCAGGTCTGGCTCACCATGGACTATGTTCGTCCCTACAAGCTGGAACGCCCGGCGCACAACGTCATTATCGGGAACCCGGCAATCGCAGATGTTTCCGTCCAGGACGCCTCGAACCTGTTGCTTTACGGCAAGGCGCCTGGCCTGACGAACATATATGTCATGGACGCCGACGGCGAAGTCATTGAAAATATGATCGTTCGTGTCCGCACGAATTCAACCGACATGTTGACGTATTATCGCGGCCCGGCGCGCACCACATATAACTGTACGACAAATTGCGAAGCAACGATCACGGTTGGCGACGACCAGACAGTGTTCGACTCGGTATCGACACAAGTCGCGCAAAAATTCGGACAAGCGCAAACGGCCGCCAAGACCTCAGAGGGCGGCGAATAAACATTCGTTCCGAGCTTTTTCAAAAGAACGCCGCTATTAGCTAGCGGCGTTTTTTATTTCGGCAACGCTTGATGAAACTGGTATATGCGCGGTCGTTCCTGTTGGCGCAGGCTAGTGCGGCACCAGGCGTCAATATCGCGCGCGGTACTCTCATTCGGTAATCGATCACGCTTTAGGACAATATGCGCGACAAGACGCGTTACGCCGTCGCCGCTTCGATTGACATTGACGGCGCATTCGCCAACCGCGGGATGTTGCGAAACCTGACGCGCCACAACATCAGGGTGCACATTCACCGCCCCGATCTGGATCGCACCATCGCGCCGTCCGGCGAGACGAAAGGCGCGTTCGCCTGTCCACTCCAGGAAATCCATGGCGTTGGTTTCGCGCTCGCTCCCATCCGGTGCGCAGCGGAACAACTGCGCATCGGCGCGCCGCCAGTGGTCAAACAACAAAAATGGCTCGGTCGGCGCATCACGCCATCCGATCAGCCCTGATTCCGTCGATCCGTATAATTCGCGCATCACACCAAACCCGGCCTTTAGCATCTCAACGGCAAGATCCGGCGCCATCGCCTCACCGAACGAAACAGCCATTGTATTATCCGGCGATGCGAGATTTTCGCGCATCATATAGCGCCACAATGTCGGCGTCGCCACGAGGACGTCACCATATGCGAGCGTCGCCGAGAGTTGTTCCGGCGTCATCCCGCGCGCATCGATAGACTCAATACCCTGAAGATTGGGCGTCAAAATCGTCAGCTCAAATCCAAGCAGACTGTGAGGCGCAACGAAAGAGAGCAGCCGGCGGCGCCCGTAAAGGATGTTCGCCGCGGCAGCAGCATCCTGAAAGATTTCATCAGCACGGTGACGGCATTCCGCATCCTCGTCACGCGCCGCCGATTTAAACACAAAATTATCAAGGCGTTCTTTGATCGCGGCGGCAATCTCCGCAGCGACAGAGGCGATATTCTGTGCGGACCGACCCTCGAAGAATTTCTCGTCAAGACCGAAAAGCGACGCTGTGCGGCTCAGGCAGGCGTCTCGCTCTTTGGCGCTTAGCCCTAATCCGTCAGCATCGAGTTTGGTTTCCCCTGTCCAGGACGCGATTGTAACAAAGTCAAAATGCTTGTTGGATTGGCGCGAAAGCTCGTCGGCAAAGACAGCGCCAAGCACCCGCATAATCTGGTCTTCGGTGATGGCGAATGGTTTCACGTTTTTACCGCCTGCTGCAGGTCGCGTTCCAGAGCATCCTGATACCATGTGTTGAGTCGATTGAATAATTCATTTGAAGCCGCATCGGCAGAACCGGAAAGCGTAGCCGGCGCCAGACCGATCAGGCTGTTGGTGAGGAAAACAGCACCGCCGTGAAGCTCCTCGGGCTTGATCGAACGCTCGACGATTTCAACGCCATGCGCCGTAGCCACTTCGAATAAAACGCTGCGTACGACACCGGCAAGCGCGCCGTCGGCGAGCGCAGGCGTCGCCATTACTCCTTCGCTTGAAATGAGAAACACATTCGCGGCACTGGCGCAGGCGATATGACCTTGCGCGCTCAGCATGAGCGCATCGTCCGCCCCGGCCTCAATAGCGTCATTCATCGCCAGTATATTTTCAACATAGGACGGGATCTTACATTGCGCGCTGACGCCTTTCGATGGGCGCACCCGTTCGGAAACGATAAGCTTGCGCGGCGATTCTGGGCTGGTCGCCAATGGAGCGCAGGTCATTATTATCGTTGCTTGCGCTGCCTTGCCTTTGGGCGGCGCGAGCCCACGGGGACCGCGCCCCCGAGTCACCGTCAAACGCAGTGACGCGGCGCCTTTGTCGGCGCCATTACGCCCCGCCAGCTCCATGATGATATCTTGCAGCGAGTCTGGAATACGCGCGTCTATGCCAAGCAACTGCAGCCCCCTGGAGAGGCGCGCCATGTGCCGGTTCAGAAACGCCGGAATGCCATTCCGTAGAAGGATCGTTTCAAATACACCGTCACCAAGCAGCAATCCGCGATCGTCGATAGAGATCGCTTCAGGGTCGTTGCGCCATTCGCCGTTGAACCAGAAAGTCAATTTTCGCTCCCAATCCCGCAAATAGCGAGGAAATTTTTCATCAACGCCCGGCCATAGGGCGATAATACGGATTCGGGATGAAACTGCACGCCATGCCATGGCCGCGTTGCATGAGAGACGCCCATGAGCGCCCCATCTTCCGCCCACGCTGTTTCAACCAGCGGCGCCCCGGGCGCCGGCGCAGCAATGAGAGAATGGTAGCGGCCAGCGAGCATGGGTGAGGGAATATTCTCAAACAGACCGCGCCCGCAATGGCGAATGGAACTCGCCTCCCCATGTAGAGGCTCGCTGGCGCGTAGGGTCTTTCCGCCAAGCGCTTCCACCAGGCACTGATGGCCGAGGCAGACACCAAGAAAAGGCATGCGCGCCGGCAGCGCGGCAATGAGATCGAGACAGACGCCCGCCTCGCGCGGCGTTCGCGGACCGGGAGAAACGATAATTCCGGCGGGACGGGCGGCAAGGCAATCGTATACTGTCACCGCATCGTTTCGCACAACACGCACCGCCGCCCCCGCTTCGCGAGCGTATCGCGCAAGGTTGTGCACAAAAGAATCAAAATTATCGATGATGAGGATCATAACGCGTCCGCCGCTAGCCCCAAGGCCGATAAGGCCGCCGACGCCTTTACCAGCGTCTCCTCATACTCCGCTGACGGATTGGAGCGCAGCGTTATCCCGCCGCCGACCGGAATATCGATTTCACGCCGGGCGGCATCTGTTATCATCGTGCGGATACCGACAGAAAAATCAGCGCGCCCCGTATCGTCAATATACCCAAGCGCCCCGCAATATGGCCCGCGGCCGCGACCTTCAATTTCGCTGATTGTTTTCATCGCTTCTATTTTCGGCGCGCCGGTGATTGAACCGGATGGAAACAGAGAACGGAAGATATCGCTAATTCCAAGCTCGGTCCGCAACCGACCGGATATGCGCGAAACAAGATGATGTACACGCGACAGGCTCATTAACTCGCAGATTGCCTCTTCGCGGATAGAGTGATCGTCGCAAATCCGCGACAGGTCATTGCGCATCAGATCGGCAATCATGATGTTTTCAGCGCGATCCTTGGCGTCATTCACAAGTTCTTCCGCATAGATTGCATCTTGCTGCGGGGCGTCACTGCGCGGACGCGTACCCTTGACCGGCTCAGCGGTGATCTTTCTGTCAGACGTCAGTTTGAAAAAACGCTCCGGCGAGTTTGAAAGGATCGCCCCCTCTTCATACTGGAACAACGACAGAAAATCCGCATCGCTTTTCGCCGCAATCGCACGTAGCAAACTATAAACGGAGAACGGATTTTCCGTTCGCGCTTTCAATGTCTGTGCAATATTGGCCTGAAAGAAATCACCATTGCGAATTCGTTCCGTCACCTCCGCGACCGTAGATTCATAATCGGCGCGTGAAAAATTGGACTCAAGACCGTAAAATTTTTCGGCGTCCGGGGCGTCGAGCTCATCGCCGCCAAGCAGCAATTCCAGTCGCGCCGTCGCTTCGTCACTTCGCCCACTGATGAAAGCACGCCGGTCCTGCCGCGAGAATGTCGCCGCCGCGTCGTAAACGCCAAAATGCGCCTCGGGGAGCGCATAGGGAGCGCACGGCAGGCGCAATGTTGGCTCAAGCGCGGCAAGAGCCTCATAACCTACATAGCCGACCAGCCCGCTGTGAAAAGGACCAGAAGCCGTGGGAATCGCATCAATCCGGCGCCTATTGGCGATTTCCTGGACCTCACCTAGCCACGCATCCGGGTCGCCGCCTTTGAGCGTCAACAAGCGCACCGGCTCGGCGACAATGATGGACCAGCCACTGGCGCGCTGCTCCCCGCCATGCAGAAAATGAGCGTGCGGCCTGTCTACAAGCGGTGCAAACGCGGCGTAAGGGTTGCGCCAGGGAATTTCACGAATATTCACCGTGGTTAGGTAGGACGCGCAGGCGTCGTTGAAAAGCGTCAAAAGGCAGCGCCGGTCGCTGGCGCGCGCGAACGAAGCGCCTTATCGAATCTCTTGTGATCAGGATGGAGACTGAGTTGACTGGGCAGGCGACAGCGCCAAGCATCGCGCGCACATTTTACGGGCTCGGCATTGCATTTCTGATAGGACTTATCGCCTATATCGGCCGCGGCGTCCTGATCCCCCTGGTGATCGCCGGGTTCTTGTGTTTTCTCATCTACACGCTGAAAGACAATGTCCGCCGAACGCCTTTTATCGGTCGGTTCATTCCCAATTGGCTCGGGTTTTTGATTGCCTTTGCGCTGATCGGCGCAGGGGCGGTAATTTTTATTGAGATCGTTCGCGCAAATGTTGAATCTTTGCTCAACGCATGGCCGGATTACGAGAGCCGACTACGCGTCCTTGCGGGGGATGCGGTGGACTGGGTAAGAACGTCGAACGCCGTACCCGCAGAACTTCTTGGCGGCGTTGAACAGATCCAGCAATCCGCAATCGACCTGATCCGACCGCTCCTGTCGCGCGCAGCATCGAGCCTTTCCGGCCTGACATCGAATTTCCTGACATTCATTACGATTTTTCTCTATCTGGTCTTTATGCTGATAGAGCGTGGTCGAATTTTCCGGAAAATAAACCTGCTCGGCGCCGATGATCGCGAACGCAGCGTTATCAATGAAACGATCAGCGATATCGGCGCACTGGTGCGCCAATACATTACCGTCAAAACGATCAGCAATCTGGTGACCGCGACAATCAGCTATATCATTATGGAAATCATCGGCATTCAATTCGCCGGTTTCTGGGCGCTGCTCATCTTCATTCTCAATTACATACCGATTTTCGGCGCGGCGTCAGCGATCACCCTGCCCGTGCTTCTGGCGCTGGTGCAACCGGACGGCGGCGGCGTGCGCATGGCGCTGACCGCACTGGTGTTCCTGATTGGCGCCGAACAGATCATGTCAAACGGCATAGAACCGCGCATCGTCGGGCG
>CAMYNO010000333.1 GCA_947259815.1 uncultured Parvularculaceae bacterium | reverse complement strand
GGATGCGCCAAGGGTAATTTCCAGAAGCGCTGAAGCGTCGTTACATTCAAGCGCCAGCGACCAGTCCGTGATGAGTTCCAGCCCGCCCGCCGCCTCACGGACGTGCCCCGGCGTCGCCTCAACAGACTTTACGCCGCCGGTTAAGTCGTCGATGAGCGATAAGGGGTGCACCGCCTGTTCGAGCAACATGTTTTCCGGCGAATTGAACATCCAGTGGCCGAACTGACGCGCCGCCATCTGCCGCAATGGCGCGGCATAGCGCATGACCACCTTGCGCGCTGGCCCGAGCCGTCCGGAACGAACAATATCACGTATACGGATGTAAACCGGATGATGAACGAAATTGTGATTGACGAAAACGCCGGCGCCGCTTTTTTCCGCCGCCGCGATCATGGCTTTGCATTCAGCGGAAGTCGCCGCCATTGGCTTTTCCACCAGCACATCGACGCCAGCCTCAAGCAGCTCAATAGCCGCCGTGGCATGGGCAAAAGGCGGCGTCAGCACATGAGCGGCGTCCGGCTTCGCCTCGCTGAGCAACGCATCAATTGACGGATAAACAGCGGCGCCGGAGATGTTCTTGGCAAGCGCCTCAGCCGCCGGTTTCGACGGATCGACGATCGCGGCAATGCGTGCGTCGTCGCGGCCCGACAACGCTTTTAAATGCGCCGGCGCAATCGATCCTGCGCCAATGATCGCAACTTCGCGCATCAGCGTTCCTGTAAATAGTTAATGTCATCCCGCGCCATGCGGGAATGATACAGGAGCGATGCCAGATTTTTCGTTAACGGGCGAAACCCGCAATATCCGCGCGTCAGGCGGTGACGAGAATGTCGGTGTAAAGTTCTTCCGGCGCCGGTTGCGGGCTTTCCTGAGCGAATTCCGCCGCTTCTTTAACGATCGCCTTGATCTCCTTATCGATCGCCTTCAGCGCCGCCTCGTCGGCAAATTCGCTGTCGAATATCCGCCGTTCGCAGCGCTTGATCGGATCGTTATGTTCGCGCACATCGTCGACTTCCTCGCGCGTTCGGTATTTCGCCGGATCGGACATGGAATGACCGCGATAGCGATAGGTTTTCATCTCCAGCACATACGGCCCATCGCCCGCGCGCGCGTGATCCACCGCCTGCCTGCCGGCCTCGCGCACGGCGAGAACATCCATGCCGTCGACTTCCATACCGGGAATACCGAACGAGGCGCCACGGCGGTAAAGATGGGTCTCTGAATGAGCGCGCGTGACGCTGGTGCCCATGGCGTATTGGTTATTCTCGATGATAAAAACCACCGGCAGTTTCCAGAGCTGGGCCATGTTCATGGCCTCAAAGACCTGTCCCTGGTTCGAGGCGCCGTCGCCAAAATAGGTGAAGCTGACCGCATCATTGCCGCGATATTTGTTTGCAAAGGCGAGCCCCGCGCCGAGAGGAATTTGCGCGCCGACAATGCCGTGCCCGCCATAGAATTCCTTCTCCTTGGAGAACATGTGCATGGAGCCGCCCTTGCCCTTGGAATAGCCGCCTTCGCGGCCGGTGAGCTCAGCCATGACGCCTTTCGGGTCCATGTCGCAGGCAAGCATATGGCCATGATCGCGATAGCCGGTGATCACCTGATCGCCTTCGCGCTTGAGCGCTTCCATACCGACAACGACCGCTTCCTGACCGATATAAAGATGGCAAAAGCCGCCAATCAGCCCCATGCCGTAAAGCTGGCCCGCGCGCTCCTCAAACCGCCGGATGAGCAACATATCGCGGTAATATTTTAGCAGTTCATCTTTCGTTGCGGTCAGATTGGAAGCTTTTTTGTCGTCCGCCATGGGCCTCGTTCCGTTATCGGTTCGGAGCCCGTCTTACGGAATTGACGCAATCTCGGCAAGGCGGCGCTCAGGGACGGCCTAACGCCTCTTCAAGCTCCGGCGCCGTGACGATGACATCGCCGTCTCGCGCATATCCGAGAATGCGGCGAATGCGTTCTTCCGCAAGATCGGGATCGAGCGATTTTGACGATAGCCGATCGGCCTTGTTTTCCAGGGCGACACGACGGGCGCGCAGGGCGTCGACTTCGTCCGTTTTCGCCGCAACCTCCCGGTCCAGTACCGCAAGGGCGCCAAAGCCGGAATCCCCGGCCGCCGCATTGTAAATAAAGATCGCCGCCCAACAGAGAATGAGCGCGGGAGCGACAATATCGAAGAGAAATTGAACACGAAACATGAGTGGATTTTTGCAATCTTGCGACTCACCGAAAGGAATCGATTACGGTTAATAAAGCGTTAACCAAGCACGCAATGCGAAATGAATTCTGGTTTGATCGCTCCCGTGTCCTTCGAGGCGCGCTTAAGCGGGCGCCTCAGGATGAGGAAGTGATTAGTCTGACATTCCTCATCCTGAGGTGAGAGCAAGCAAGGCTTGCGAGCCTCGAAGGATCAGGAATTTTGACGCACCCCACAAACGAGCGTTCTAAAGCTTTAACGTCAGCGCGCGGTCGCAGCGATTGTCAACCGGACCGCCCTCAAGCGGCGTAAATCCAAACTTCAGATAAAGACCAATCGCTTCTTCCATGATGCGTTTGGTGCTCAATTCCATACTGGAATAGCCAGCCGATCTGGCCCGCTCGATGGCGTGTTTCAAAAGCTTGGCGCCAAAGCCGCGCCCGCGATATCGCGGCGCCAGATACATCTTTCGCAATTCACAGACAGCGGGGCCCAATGGGCCAATCCCGACAGTACCAACGATATCGCCATCCGCCGTTTGGAGAACGGCAAACATTTCCTCGCCATAATAGCCTTCGAGATCATAAAGATCGCGATCGGACGTTTTCGGCGCCGGCTCAATTTCGTATTCGGAGAGAATCGAAAAAATCAGAGCCCTGACGGCGTCCTGATCTGCGTTGGTTGCAGCGCGAATTTGCGGCGTGGTCATTTCAAAAATGCAAAACCCGACTTGCCGGCGTAAATGCCGATATCGTCAAGGTCTTCCTCGATACGCAGCAATTGATTGTATTTCGCCAGCCGGTCGGAGCGCGCAAGCGAACCGGTTTTGATCTGTCCGCAATTGGTCGCGACAGCGAGATCGGCAATGGTTGCGTCTTCAGTTTCGCCGGAGCGATGAGACATGACCGACGTATAGCCGGCGCGGTGCGCCGCGTTCACGGCCGCAAGAGTTTCAGTGAGCGTGCCGATCTGGTTGACTTTGACGAGGATGGAGTTGGCGCAGCCCTTTTCGATGCCTTCGCGCAACCGCGCTTCATTCGTCACAAAAAGATCGTCGCCGACGAGCTGGCACTTCGCGCCAATCGCTTCGGTCAGCGCCCGCCAGCCTTCCCAGTCATCTTCCGCCATGCCGTCTTCGATGGAAACGATCGGATAGCGCGCCACGAGATCGCCGAAATAGACGGCCATTTCTTCCGCGCCCAAAGACTTGCCTTCACCGACAAGCTCGTATTTTCCCTTCTTGAAAAACTCCGTAGACGCCGCATCAAGCGCCAGAAATACATCCTCGCCCGGCTTGTATCTCGCTTTCTCAACAGCGTTCATGATAAAGCCGAGGGCGTCGTCGGTGGAGGAAAGGTTGGGGGCAAAGCCGCCTTCATCGCCGACATTGGTATTATGCCCGGCGTCTTTCAATTCCTTCTTCAGCGTGTGGAATATTTCAACGCCGGCCCGCAACGCCTCGGAGAATTCATCAAAGCCCAGCGGCATGATCATGAATTCCTGTATGTCGATTGGATTGTCAGCATGGGCGCCGCCATTGATGATGTTCATCATCGGCGCCGGCAGGGTGCGCGCCGAGACGCCGCCCACATATTGATAGAGCGGTAACGCCGCCGCATCCGCCGCGGCCTTAGCTGTCGCCAGCGATACGCCGAGGATGGCGTTCGCGCCAAGACGGCTTTTGTTTTCCGTTCCATCGAGTTCGATCAGCGTTTCGTCGATGTGGATCTGCTCCTCCGCATCGAATCCGCAAAGCGCGTCATCAATTTCGCCATTCACCGCATCAACGGCTTTCTCAACGCCCTTGCCGCCGTAGCGTTTTCCGCCGTCACGCAATTCATGGGCCTCATGAGCGCCGGTGGATGCCCCGGACGGGACCGCCGCGCGACCCATGGAGCCGTCATCAAGGGTGACTTCAACTTCGACCGTCGGATTGCCACGGCTATCGAGAATTTCTCGGGCGCTGATATCAACGATGGCGGTCATGAAGGGCTCCTTGCTGCGGAAATGAAAAAGGCGCGGCCTCTATAGAGGGCGCGCCCTGTCC
>CAMYNO010000332.1 GCA_947259815.1 uncultured Parvularculaceae bacterium | reverse complement strand
ATTCGATTGGTGGTCGTCCAGCGACTATACATGTCGTGCTGGATGTTCCGTCGAAGGGATTCTTTTCTGAGGGTTAGATTGCAGCGGTGAAATGCGCTGATACTAATCTGCGGCGATTGCTGCCGGCGCTTCTCTGTCCTGCATTGTTTGGCCCATTGATAAAATACCGATAGCGCAGCCGCCATTTATGTAACGATTTAGCTCAGGTTATTGCCGACGATTTCGGCGCATCTGGGTTTGCGCCAATTAGCAACGCAGTGAGCGACTTGCTCTGGGCGTATTGCTTATCCGGATTCTCAACAATCAGTTTTTTCAGATTGAGTATCTTCCACTTTATCGCCGGCAGGTTAGCGGCTTGCGGCAGGCCGATGAGCGTGAAATCAGGCTCACCTGCCTGCAGCGAAAGCAGAAATTTAGCGGCGTCCCCAGTCAGGCGGGCGTGGATGTCGCCGATTATTCGTTTGCGTGTCGAGGTAAGGTCGTCGAGGCTGGTCGGTTCGACTGTCATGCCTTCAAACTCCCGGGCGAATTCCTGAGCGATGTCCTTTTCGTTCGGCGCGAGCAATTCATGCACGGGTCGGCTGGAACAGGCGGCGTACACGAGGAAAGTTTGGAACAAATCGTCAGTGAGTCCCTCGTTTTCATAGAGGAGCTTGATGTCGAACAAGTCCCGTGGATGCTGGCGATCAAGCGCGGCGTGAAGCTTGCCGGCGTATAGGTCTTCGAAAGCGAGAATGTTTGTTACCACAAAGCCGAACGCATCTTCGACGGCAGGGTTTGTTCGCATGAGCCGCGGCTTGACGATAGCGCCGCGCATGACCGGAGAAGTTTCGATTTTAACGGTCACGCCATCAGCGTTTGCAAGGACGCGAGTGTCGCCGCCTCCGCCGCCGGCGATGCGCTGGGCGTTGACGCCTGGCAGTTTGTTGATTTGCGCCATAATTTGGTCGAACGCAGCGTCGATGGCGTGTAACGATGTCGCGCGATCTTCAATGGGCAGATAGGCGAGATCAATATCGACGGACAGGCGCGGCATGTCGCGATAGAATAGATTGATCGCCGTGCCGCCCTTTAGGGCGAAGGCGGATTCGGTCGAGACCACGGGCAGGAGGCGCATCAATAGCCGCATCTGCGCGAGATAACTTTCACGGGCCATCGTCAGACTCATCGCTTTCCTTACCGTCTATCAGCTCAGGTGGCACAGTGATGTCGTAGCGCGGATGCAGGCGGCCGCCGTCAACGAGCGCGCGCGGGCCCGATCCGAGATCAAAATCGTCCGGGTCCAGATATTGCCGCCAGGCGTGATCTTGGCTGTCGGCGAAGACGAAGAACAGGCGCCTCACTTTCACGCTGCGGCAGTCTTTGAGCAGGGCTTCGAGGAGCCGTGGCCGCAAATTGGCGAGGCTTTCGAATATCGCATCGACATTGTGAAAGCTTTCGTTCGCCGGCAGCTCGTTCAGGAGTTCGAGGATCGCCCGCTCGGGAGTTGAGACGACGAGATCGTTCAGTTGTCGTTGCGGCGGGGACGATTGCTTTTTGTCGTCTACGCCATCGACGCCGGTTTTTGATCCGCCGAAGAGGCTCAGGGTTCTCGATTCGAACCGGTCAGCGTTCGGCAGCCGCCCAAGCCAGGACGGAACATCGCCATAGAGATAGACCGGCGGCGTCTCGGCACCGAGGCTTAGATAGTGGTCAAAGCCCTGCAGCGACAGGGCGGTCCGTCCGCCCACATGGACGTCGTAATCCATAACCCGCTGCAGGGAGAGAACGAGGCGGCGCCAGTCGCGGCCGCTATTGTCGCGGTGCGTGTCAGGCCGACGGTAGACTCCGCGGACGAGCTTTTCGAGCCAGCCGCGCTGTTCATATTGCAGGATTGATTTGCGGTCGATGCCGCGCGCTGTCAGCCAGGCTGCGTCGGCGACATAGCCAGGCGGCAGGGCGTCGAGCATGGGCTTTAAGCGTTCCTGGCGTTGTTGGGTCATAGCCAGTAAAATAGGAAAATTTCAAAGTTATCGCAAGGGCGTAGTTTACCATTCTCACTTTTCGGGGGTTATTTACCCCTAAAACTCTTCATAATTAAACTAGCTTACTGGGCGGCCGCTCGACGGCGCCGGGCCTTAGCCGCGCCAATCACGGGGGATTGGCGGTCCGAAGCCGACAAATTCATGCATGAATTCATCGTCTTCGCGTCGATTGAATTCAATCGACCGGTGACGGTCCCTGCCGCGTGCCCGGCCGGTGGCCGGGATTCGGTCGCGGCGCAAAGGCGCGCCGCTTGGGTTGTTCGAGGTCGAGGAAGACACCTTCGAAATCAGGTTTGGTCTCATCCTTCTCGGCCAAATTGATCACAGAAACAAAATGCACCGGTTCAAGGGAAGACCAACCAAAAGACAACAGAAAAACTGTCACCAAGGTGATCGGTCCAAAATGTAACCAAGGTGATTGGTTGCACACGGGCGGGGCCGAAAGGACGGGACGCCATGACAGCGCTTACAAACGACACGCCGAATCAAGCCGGGACACCGCAACACGCATGCCAAGAGCCTCGCGCGCAAGATCAATCGAGAGTACGCGAAGCGCTATGCGTCACCGTTAAGCCAAAGATGGGTTCGGCGGACGTGCTTGAAGCGCTTTATCCATTGATCCTCAAACGCGGCAAGCCTGCATTCATTCGATCAGATAACGTAAGAGAGTTCACTGCTGAGGTGTTGCAAGCCTGGCTAAAGAAAGTCGGCGTCAAGCCAATCCAGATCTGTCCAGGATCACCTTGGGAGAATGGTTACAACGAAAGATTCAACGGAACGCTGCGACGGAAGGTGCTACACGCGGAGTGGTTCGCT
>CAMYNO010000331.1 GCA_947259815.1 uncultured Parvularculaceae bacterium | reverse complement strand
CTGCCTGGATAAAATCACTGCCCATTTCCGCCTCCGGCAGTTTCGCTGCTTGCCTTTGCCGGTCTGCGATATCCGGGCAGCGACCAGTTGAACCTTATCGCCAGTCCGCGCACCGCGAAGGTGACACAGACGCCGATGACGGCGGGATTCAACCAGGGAAGAGAGAGCGCGTCGAACACCACATAGGCGCACGCGCCAAGCGCTGCCGCCGTGACATAGATTTCACGGCGCAAAATCACCGAGCGTTCCTGTCCGACAAGGTCGCGGATGATTCCCCCTACAGAACCGGTGACGACGCCCATAACGATAGCGACCAAAGCGCCGGTTCCGTTATCGAGGCCTTTGGCCGTACCTGCGATGGTAACGGGTGCAAGACCAAGCGCATCGAACCACAGCACGAGTGTTCTTCGGGATTCGATCCAGGGAGCCGCCAGATACACGACGACGGCCGTCAGAAGACAGGCTGTCAGGTGTATTGGATTGACGACCCAGAACACCGGCACATCGAGAACCAGATCGCGGACGGTTCCTCCGCCAACGCCGGTAAGCACCGCCAGCCACATGAAGCCCAGAACGTCCAGCCCTTTTCGCGAGGCGACCAGAGCGCCCGTTACCGCGAACGCGACCGCCGCAAGCATGTCAGCCAACGGCGCCAGGACCTCAAACAAATCAAGCTCGATCATATTCGTACGCTCCGGAATTCGCTCGTTCAGCACCGTCAAGCCAGTGCGTTCGCACGAATGCGCAGCATCACCGCGCGAACCCGACGAACAGGCCCTGATATCAATATCAATATATCATTGATAATCATTCTACAACAGTTGCGTTTATCAACGTCTTATAAATTCATATCCTGAAGATAGAGGCGGTCCTCGACCGGGACGCTGCAAACAAACACAAACAGTAAAAGGAGTTGGAGACATGAATATCGCGATTATCGGAACAGGAAATGTCGGTACGGGACTGGCGAAAGTCCTGTCGAAGACACGGCATGGCGTGGTCTTGGGCGCGCGCACGGAAGCAAAGGGCCGCGCGGCAGCCGACGCTTTTGTCAACGAACATGGCGGCAATGTTCGCGGTAGCGACGTTGCCGGTGCTGTCGGCGACGCGGATGTTGTCATCCTCGCGGTACCCTACGCGGCGGCTGCCGACGTGATTGCAGCCGCCGGGAACCTCTCCGGCAAGATCGTGATCGATGCAACCAATCCGTTGACGGAAGACTTCTCCGGACTGACGCTCGGTTTCGAAAGCTCCGCCGCTGAAGAGATTCAAAAGCGCGTGGCGGGCGCGCCCGTGGTGAAGGCGTTCAATACCGTCTTCGCGCAAATCTACGCGGAAGGCCCCCGCTTCAGCGAACGCCCGGTTCAGGTCTTTTATGCCGGCGAGGACGACGCGGCCAAGAAAGTGGTTTCCGAAATCATCGACGCCGCCGGTTTCGATGCCGTCGATGCAGGCCCGCTTAAAAATGCGCGGTATCTGGAGCCCTTAGCGGCACTGAACATCCAGCTTGGCTACAGCCTCGGACGTGGTACGCAAATCGCGCCCGCATGGATCGAGCGCGAAGCGGCGTAGTGATTCGCAAACTCGCACAGTATTAACAAAGGAGAACTGCCATGATTGATGAGAAAACCGCTCCGTACGCCGCACTTTTATTGCGCGTTTCCTTGGGCGTATTGTTCCTGGCGCACGGATTACTCAAAGTATTTGTGTTCACCCCTTCGGGCACGGTAGGCTTCTTCGAGTCCCTCGGGCTACCGGGGTTCCTGGCCTACCTGACGATGATCGCGGAAGTCGGAGGCGGCGCGGCGCTGATCCTCGGCGTGTATACGCGTCTGGTCTCGCTGGCCCTCGTCCCTGTCTTGATTGGCTCGATCATCTTCGCACACGCCGATACAGGCTGGCTGTTTTCGAATGAAGGCGGCGGCTGGGAGTTTCCCGCTTTCTGGGCGGTGGCGATGGTTGTCCAGGCCCTTCTGGGTGACGGCCCTTATGCCTTGAATCCGAAGACACTTCTCTCTCGGAACTCGTGAAGCGCGTTGGTGAAGCCCCGTGACGAGTCCGACTATGGCGGGCTCGCGGGGGTTCCGACGCAAAGACGCAACTGATCGAAGAAAGGAAATGAATCATGAGTAAATTTGAAATCGCCGTAGTCGTTGGCAGTCTGCGCCGCGACTCCTTCAACAAGAAGCTGGCGAAGGCGCTGGCAATGCTTGCGCCGGATGAGATGGAGTTCCGCCCGGTCGAAATCGGCGACCTGCCGCTCTACAACCAGGATGACGACGACGATCAGGCGCCTGCCGTGAAGCGGCTGAAATCCGAAATCGAGGCGGCGCATGGCGTGCTGTTCATCACGCCGGAATACAACCGCTCGGTTCCGGGTGTCCTCAAAAACGCCATCGACCATGCCTCCCGGCCTTACGGGCAGAGTGTGTGGGCGGGCAAACCGGCGGGCGTGATCGGGGTCTCCCTCGGCGCGATTGGCACCGCGCTGGCCCAGCAGCATCTTCGCAACACGCTTGCCTGTCTGGACATGCCGACGCTCGGACAGCCCGAGGCGTTCATCCAGATCAGCGAGGAATTGTTCGACGCTGACGGCGGGATTGGCGAGGGAAGTCGCAAATTCCTGCAAGACTGGGTCGATCGCTATGTCGCGTGGGTCAAACAGTACGCGGCTCAATCGTAAAGAGTGGAGCAAGGCAATGCTTGTCGATGGTAGATGGACCGCCGACTGGGATCCGGTTCAGGCAAAAGATGAGAGGGGCCGTTTCGTCCGGCAGGTCTCCAGCTTTCGCCATTGGGTGACGCCCAATGGCGAGGCTAGCCCCACGGGGAGCGAAGGCTTCAAGGCCGCGCCGGGGCGCTACCACCTATATGTCGCCCTGATCTGCCCGTGGGCATCGCGCACTCTGATGGTGCGCAAGTTGAAAAAGCTCGACGAAGTGATCAGCGTGACAGTCGTCGAGCCGGCCCTGACCGATCAGGGATGGCGGTTCGGCGACTTTCCGGGCTCAGGGCCGGATACGCTGAACGGCGCGACATATCTGCATGAACTTTATACCCGTGCCGACCCGGATTACACGGGCCGCGCCACGGTGCCCGTGCTCTGGGACAAGGACCGGAAGACCATCGTCAACAACGAGTCGAGCGACATCCTGCGCATGCTGAATTCGGCGTTTGACGCTTTCGGCGACGCGTCTGTCGATCTCTATTCGCAAGCATGCCGCGCGGAAATCGACGCGCTGAACAACGAGATGTACGAGAAGCTCAACAACGGCGTCTACAAGGCGGGCTTCGCGTCCAGCCAGGCGGCCTATGAGGAAGCGGTGACGGGCGTCTTCGCGATCCTGCACACTCTTGAAGGCCGCCTGTCGGATGGTCGCGCCTTCCTCTTCGGCGATGACCTGACGGAGTCCGATATCCGGCTGTTCGTCACGCTGGTCCGTTTCGATGCGGCCTATCACGGGCTGTTCAAGTGCAATATCCGGCAGCTTGCCGACTATCCGGCGATGTCGGCCTATATCGAGCGGATTTATGCGCTTCCCGGAGTCTCCGAGACGGTCAATCTCGACCATATCAAGGCCGGATATTACTCGATCAAGGCGCTTAACCCGTCGGGCATCGTGCCGGTCGGTCCACGACTTCGTTTTGCCGCGTAACGCGCGGATGCGGATTAGGTTTAACGAATAAAGGAGTGTCGAAAATGTCGGAAACGCAAGAAACCGGATCGGAAAGAAGGCGGATGCCGGTCGTCTTCGCCGGACATGGCTCGCCGATGAACGCAATCGAAGACAATGCGTGGAGCCGGGGATTCGCTTCACTGAGTGATACCGTACCGCAGCCGAATGCCATCCTCTCGATCTCGGCGCACTGGTTCGTGAATGGAACTTTCGTGACGGCCAACACCGCGCCAAGGACCATCCATGATTTCTCGGGTTTTCCGCAGGCCCTCTTCGAGGTCGACTACCCTGCTCCGGGCAAAGTCGATCTTGCCAAGCGGGTGCGGAACCTCATCGGTGAAGAGCGCACGACTCTGAACCCGGAATGGGGGCTCGACCACGGGACCTGGAGCGTGTTGCGCTGGATGTATCCCGACGCCGACGTCCCGGTCATCCAGCTCAGCATTGACCGGCGAATGGACGTGCGCGGGCATTTCGAGCTCGCGCGCTCCTTGGCGGACCTGCGCGATGAGGGCGTGCTGATCTTCACCAGTGGCAACATCGTGCATAACCTGCGCGATGCTTTTGCGCGCATGAGAGCCAATAACTCAGACACCCCCCAATGGGCACAGCGTTTCGACGAGACGGTGAAGGCCATGCTCACTCAGCGCGACACCGATGCGCTATTGTCGGCGTTGACCGATACCGACGACGGGCGTCAGGCTCATCCGACGCCGGATCACTGGTTACCCCTGATCTACGCCTACGGCGCCAGCGACGACCGTGACCAGGCCCGTTTCCCCAATGAGGGATTCGATTGGGGTTCGATCTCAATGAGAAACGTGGTGCTGGAATGAAACGGCCGACCCAGTATGAGGTCGGCCAGGATAGCTCAGCTCGATTATACGCAACATCATACCTTAAGAATATTCGGAAGCAT
>CAMYNO010000330.1 GCA_947259815.1 uncultured Parvularculaceae bacterium | reverse complement strand
GCGAAGCGCTGGTTGCGTCTGGCGCGAGCGTTTACAGTTTTGATGAAAAACAGGAAGCGCGCGAAAAAACGAAAGACACAGAATATCGCGCCGAGCATCCCAAAGACTGGCCGTGGAAAGACCTTGAGGCCCTTGTCGTCAGCCCCGGCGTGCCGCTGACCCATCCGAAGCCCCATACAATCGTCAAAAAAGCGCGCCTTGAAAAAGTGCCGGTCATTGGCGACGCGGAACTGTTCGCTCGCGCCATCAACGCATTGCCGGAGCGCGACCGCCCGCGCATCGCAGCGATAACCGGCTCGAACGGCAAGACCACCACGACCGCGCTGATCGGCCATATGTTGCGCGAAGCCGGCGAGGAGGTCTATCTTGGCGGCAATATTGGCGAGGCGGTTTTGTCACTGCCGGCGCCTGACCGTCACGCGATTTATGTTCTTGAGCTGTCATCTTTTCAGTTGGATTTGACGAATTCATTAAGAGCTAACGCAGCCGTGTTCCTGAATTTGACGCCCGATCATATTGAACGCCATGGCTCAATCGAAGGGTATTTCGCGTCAAAGGCGCGGATATTCAAAAACCAGACGGCGGACGATCTCGCCATTGTCGGTGTCGATGATGGCTGGGGCGAGCGTCTGTGTACGGAATTAACATCCGCCGGACGCTCGCAGATTGCGCCCGTTTCCGCGAATGCTACCCTCGGGCGGGGCGTGTTCGCGCTGGGCGATGCGATTTATTATAATTTTGACGGCAAGACCGCCAAGGCGGGCGACCTCGCCAAGGCCCGCGCCCTGCGCGGCGTGCACAACCGTCAGAATACGGCCGCCGCGCTCGCGGTTGCGCTGCATTTTGGCGCGGCGCCGGCAATTGCGATGAAAGCGGCGCGTTCCTTCGCCAGCCTGCCGCATCGCATGGAAGATGTAACGCGGATGGGCAAGGTGCTGTTCGTCAATGATTCAAAAGCAACGAATGCTGACGCCGCGGCGCGCGCCATCGCCGCCTATGATGAAATCTACTGGATCGCTGGCGGCAAGGCGAAAGACGGCGGGCTTGATACGCTCAAGGGCAAGCTCGGGTCGGTGCGCAAAGCCTATTTGATTGGTGAGGCGGCCGATCAGTTCACCGAGGAACTAAAAGGCGAGTGCAAGACAAAGAAATGCGGAACGCTGAAAAAGGCCGTGGCCGCAGCCTATAAAGATGCGGCGGCTAGCGACGGTGCGGCGCCGGTCATATTGCTCTCGCCTGCCTGCGCCTCGTACGACCAGTTTAAAAATTTCGAAGAGCGCGGCGATCAGTTTCGCACGATTGTCGGTGATCTTCAGGCCGAGAACGGAGCCGCCGCATGAGGATGGTCGCGAGAACCGATGACTCGCTGTTTGGGCGGTGGTGGTGGTCTATAGACCGTCCGCTGCTCGCGGCGATGGCGCCAATTATTATAATCGGCGCGGCGTCCCTGATCGTTGCGGGCCCCGCCGCCGCTGATCGCTTGCGCATTGCCAATGATTTTCATTTCCCTATGCGCCAGGCAATGTTTCTGGGGCCGGGGCTGGCGTTGATGCTCGGCATATCTTTGTTGACGCCGCTACAGGCGCGCCGGTTCGGCGTTATCCTTTTTGGCGGCGCGCTGGCGATGCTCGCCGGCGCCTTGTTGTTTGCACCGGAAATCAACGGCGCGAAGCGCTGGCTCGATCTGGGGCCGGTTTCCATTCAGCCGTCGGAATTTGCAAAACCCGGTTTTGTGATTGCCGCTGCCTGGATGATGGCGGAGGGCGCGCGCGATAGAACTTTTCCGGGCGGCGTCATCTCTCTCGGCTTATATCTGCTGCTTTCTGCATTCTTGTTATTACAGCCGGATGTCGGTCAGTGGATCCTTGTCACCGGCGTGTGGGCGCTCATGTTCTTCATCGCCGGCTGGAGTTGGACATGGATTGCAACGCTTGGCGGCTTCGGCATGTTCGCCCTTGGCGGCGCCTATATGTTTTCCGACCATGTAGCGCGGCGTATTGACGGCTTCCTCAATCCCGACACAACGGAATCCTATCAGGTCGACCGTGCGCTTGAGACCATCGCCAATGGCGGCGTGATTGGCCGCGGCGAGGCCCCGGCGGTAAAAGGGTTCTTGCCCGATGCACATACGGATTTCATCTTCGCGGCGGCCGTTGAAGATTTCGGTATTGCACTGGGCGTCGCCATAATCGTTCTTTTTACAGTTTTTGTGGTGCGCGCCTTTATCGTCGCCTCGCGGCTGAAAAGCGTCTTTTCCCAGATTGCCGTATCCGGCCTTGCGGCCATCATCGGCTTTCAGGCGATAATCAATATTGGCGTTAATCTTCGCGCCTTGCCCGCGAAGGGCATGACCTTGCCCTTTATCTCCTATGGCGGCTCCTCATTGCTGGCGACAGGGATTACGGTTGGCCTGCTGATTGCGTTAACCCGCACCCATCGCTTTGCCCGTCGCCGCAAGGAGTTGATGCCGTGACCGACGGACCCGTCGTTCTCGCCGCCGGCGGCACTGGCGGCCACATGTTTCCTGCCGAGGCGCTTGCGCAGGAACTAAAGCGCCGGGGCCGGCGGATCCTGCTTGTCACCGACGCTCGCGGCGCGCGTTATGCGGAGAGTTTTCCCGCCGATGAACGCTTTGAAATTTCCGCGGCGACGCCGTCCATCGGCGGCCCGGTCGCAAAAGCGGCGGCGGCGATCTCGATCGCGCGGGGATTGCTGACAGCGCGACGTGAGTTCAAGGCGAGACGTCCTGTTGCTGCTGTCGGGTTCGGCGGTTATCCCTCCTTGCCGGCGATGAAGGCTGCGGCCATGGCCAAAATCCCCTATGGGGTACACGAACAAAATGCCGTTCTCGGCCGCGCCAACCGTATGCTGGTAAAGGGCGCCGCCTTCGCCGCCCATGCTTTCCCGGCGCTTGAAAAATGTCCGGCCGGCGTGCGGCTTGTTGAGGTCGGCAATCCCGTGCGCGATGCGGTCGCGGCGGCGGCAAAGGCGAATTTCCCGCCGACCGATGCGCTGCGCCTCCTTGTTTTCGGCGGCAGCCAGGGGGCGACAATTTTTGCAAAGGCGCCGGTCGAAGCCGTCGCCCGGCTTCCCGAGGACATTCGCGCCAAGCTTTCCATCGTCCATCAGGCGCGCGAGGGCGATGTCGAGACAGTCCAGATGGGTTATGCCAAAGCCGGCGTCGCGGCGGAAGTCGCGCCCTTTTTCAAGGATTTGCCTGAACGCATGGCCGCCGCCCATCTCGTCATCGGCAGATCCGGTGCCTCGACGGTGACAGAGCTTTCCGCCATCGGCCGCGCCTCTATCCTCGTGCCGCTTGGCATTGCCATGGATGACCACCAGACCGGCAACGCCCGTGTTCTTTCCGAGGCGGGGGCGGCCTTGCTCCTGCCCGAAAGCCGGTTTAACGCAGACGCATTGGAAACGGCGCTGACAACGCTTTTCGACAATCCCGAGCGGCTTACCGTCATGGCGGAAAAGGCGCGCGGATGCGTCAGGGCGAACGCGGCGACAACGCTTGCCGATCTGGTTGACGAAATGCTGGAGCGTCGGCTCGCGGCTTGAAAACAGGCGGCCTGACATTTGTATGAGTACTGAGCAATATTCTGAAATAGACCCGCCCAAGATCAAGGTTCGGTTGCCTTTTGGCGTCGGCGCAATCCATTTCGTCGGGATTGGCGGCATCGGCATGTCGGGCATCGCCGAGGTTATGCACAATCTTGGCTATGAGGTGCGCGGCAGCGACGTCGCCGAGGGACCGAATGTGCAACGCTTGCGCGACAAGGGCATTCCGGTTTCCATCGGTCACTCGTCGGAAAATGTAAAAGATGCTGAAGCTGTCATTATATCCACGGCTATTCGAAACGACAATCCGGAGGTCGCCGCCGCGCGCGCGCGCCATATACCGGTGGTGCGCCGCGCCGACATGCTGGCGGAACTGATGCGCCTTAACTGGACCGTCTCAATCGCCGGCACCCATGGAAAGACGACGACGACGACCATGGTTGCCGCGCTGCTCGACGAAGCCAATCTTGATCCGACCGTTATCAATGGCGGCGTCATCAACGCCTATGGCACCAATGCGCGCCTTGGCGAGGGCGACTGGATGGTGGTCGAAGCGGACGAAAGCGACGGCACGTTTATCCGCCTGCCGACAACCATCGCGGTCGTCACCAATATCGACCCGGAGCATCTCGACCACTGGGCTGGCTTTGAAAACCTGCGCGACGCTTTCGACACCTTCATCGAGAACACGCCGTTTTACGGCTTCGGCATTGTCTGTCTCGATCACCCCGAAGTGCAGGCGCTGGTCGGGCGGGTCACCGACCGCCGGTTGATTACCTATGGCGCCAATCCCCAGGCGGATGTTCGCGCTGAAAATATGCGCTTTGACGAAGACGCTTCTCATTACGACATTGTCTTCCGCGAGCGCGGAAAAGAGCTGAGCCGCATCAAGGATGTGCGCCTGCCCATGCCCGGCGCGCACAATGTTCTGAATTCGCTGCCGGCTGCTATCGTTGCGAAGCGCCTTGGCGCCAGCGACGAGCAGATCAAGACAGGCTTTAACAAATTCGAAGGCGTCAAGCGGCGTTTCACCAAGGCGGGCGAGTGGAACGGCGTTACGATTATTGACGATTACGGCCATCATCCGGTGGAGATCGCCGCTGTGTTGCGTGCGGCGCGCAATGTCGCCAAGGGCAAAGTCATCGCCGTGGTGCAGCCGCATCGTTATTCAAGGCTGCGCGATCTCTTTGATGAATTTTGCGGGTGCATGAACGAGGCGGACCTTGTGTTCATTACCGACATTTACGCCGCCGGCGAGGCGCCTATAGACGGCGCGAGTCAGGCCGCCCTTGTCGACGGGCTGGAGGCGCACGGCCATAAGGGCGCCCACGCGTTACACTCTTTTGCCGATCTCCCGCGGGAGATCGCCGCCGTCGCCGAAGCCGGCGACTATGTTATCCTTCTTGGCGCCGGCGACATCACCCGGCACGCGAATGAACTGGCGGGCAAGCTGGCGAAGTCAGGTTGAGATGGCGCTAAACTTCACATCCCTCATCCTGAGGCGCAATCGCTTTGCGATGGCCTCGAAGGGTGGGACATCCCACAGGCGCATCCTTCGAGGCTCGCAGCATGGCTGCTCGCGCCTCAGGATGAGGATTGCTCATGGTTGAAACTGTCAGCGTCCAAAACCTTCCCCCCGTTCGCGGCAAATATGTCGAGCAGGCGGATCTTTCAGCGCTGACCTGGTTTCGGGTCGGCGGACCGGCGGATGTCCTGTTCCAGCCGGCGGACGAAGACGATCTTCAATTCTTCCTGAAAAATACGCCGACGGAAATTCCTGTGCGCCCTGTCGGCGTTGGTTCGAACCTGTTGGTGCGTGATGGCGGCGTGCGCGGCGTTATCATTCGTCTCGGTGCGCCATTCGCAAAGATACATGTCGATGGCGTTTGCGTGACGGCCGGGGCTGCAGCGCTTGACGCCCAGGTGGCGAAACAGGCCGCAAGGGCCGGCGTCGCAGGGCTTGCATTTTATCGCGGCGTGCCGGGAACCATTGGCGGCGCTCTCGCCATGAATGCCGGCGCCTATGGCGGCGAGACCAAAGACATACTGATCGAGGCGGTGGGGTTTACGCGCGCCGGCGAGCGGTCGGTTTTTTCCAACGCGGAGATGGGCTTTTCCTATCGCCACGCTGATGCGGCGGACGGAATCATTTTCACTCAGGCGGTCTTTGAAGGCCGGCCGGGCGATGCGAAGGAAATTGAGGCGCGCATGCGCGAGATCATGGCGAGCCGTGAGGCGTCCCAGCCGATACGGGAGCGCACTGGCGGATCGACCTTCGCCAACCCCGATCCCGAGATTTCGGGCGGGCGCAAATCATGGCAACTCATTGATGAGATTGGCGGGCGCGGCCGCGTGGTCGGCGATGCGCAGGTCTCCGGGCAGCACTGCAATTTCATGATCAATCGCGGCAAGGCGACGGCGGCGGATCTGGAAGAGTTAATAGAGTCTTTACGCAACGATGTCTTAACGAAAACAGGCG
>CAMYNO010000329.1 GCA_947259815.1 uncultured Parvularculaceae bacterium | reverse complement strand
GTCGAGGTTCAGGATATCAGCAGCCAGATTGCCGCCGCCGCCGCGGGCGAGGTCAAGGGATTACAGGTGCTCGATTATTGCGCCGGGGGCGGGGGAAAGACTCTGGCGCTCGCGGCCATGATGGAAAACACCGGTCAGCTTTACGCATATGATCGCGATCCGCGACGGCTCAAACCGCTTTATGCGCGGGCAAAGCGCGCGGGCGTGCGCAATTTACAGGTGCGTTCGCCCGCCGGCGATGAAACGCTCGACGATCTGGCTGGCAAGATGGATGTTGTTTTTGTCGATGCCCCCTGTTCCGGTGCGGGCGCATGGCGGCGCCATCCCGACACGAAATGGCGGCTCACGCAAAAGCAGCTCGAAACGCGCATGAAGGATCAGGATACGGTGCTTGAAGAGGCCGCGCGCTTCGTTAAACCCGGCGGGCGCATGGTCTGGGTGACCTGTTCCTTCCTGATGGAGGAAAACGAAGACCGGCTCACCGCGTTTCTTGAGCAGCATACGGAGTTTCAGGCGATACCAGCGCTTAACTCTGTTGCCGCCTCCGGGCTTTTAACGGATGAGGGACGGGCCGCGCTTGAGCCTTGCGTCACGCCTGAAGGCGCGTTGCGGTTGACGCCCGACAGGCTGCGCGGCGATGGATTCTTCATCGCACTTATGGCGAAAGCCGCGCCGGCGGCGCCCGCATAAGGCGAAAATCTTCATCAATCCCGCCTTTGGTCGATAGTTATCGACGCTTTTCGGCGCGGCCGTAAGATGCGGCGCATGAATAGGATATTAAACGCCCAACTCAGTACCGACCAGATACGAGCCAACGCCAGTCAGCGTGCTGCGCGGGAAATGGCGCCCCACATTTGCACGAATTCGTTGCGCCTGCTGGGCCGCCAGAGGGGCGAAACCTCCCCCGGCGGCGCGATGACGGCGCATGGCAAAAACCCCAACGGGTTTACCATGACGGTCTTGACATACTGTATTAGCGTATTAATACGGTGGCCAACTGACAGGAGCAAGTCAATGCGCGGGCCAGGCGGTCGCGACAATGCGGCGGAACGTAAAGAGCGGGAAAAGGACGAAAAAGCGCTGTTCGCTGCTTTCGCCGCCCTGGCGTCGCCGGCCGATGCGGCTCGGTTCCTGCGCGATATTGCTACGCCGGCGGAGATCGAGGCTTTTGCCGAACGCTGGCGCATCGCCCGGATGCTCAGCGACGGCGACCACTCCTATCGCGAGATCGCAGCGCGAACCGGCGCCTCGACAACAACGATCGGGCGCGTTGCGCGGTTTTTAAATGACGAACCCCATGGCGGATATCGCCGCATGATTTCCAGATGGATGAAAACATGACCGAAAGATTACGCATCGCTATCCAGAAATCGGGCCGTTTATCGGACGGCTCGTTTGAGCTTTTGAAAAATTGCGGACTGAAAATTTCACGCGGCAAGGATCGTCTCTATGGGCGCGTACAGGAAATGCCCATCGATGTCATGTTGTTGCGCGATGACGACATTCCGGAATTCGTCGCCGACAATGCCTGCGACATCGGGATCATCGGCGAAAATGTTTTCGAAGAAGCGCGCCTTGTCGATAATCACGATACGCCGGCGGAACGGGTTATGCCGCTCGGCTTTGCGCGTTGCCGGTTGATGATCGCGGGCCCGAAGGAATGGGATTATCAGGGCACGGATCGACTGGCCGGGAAGCGTATTGCAACGTCTTATCCAGGCCTCACCGGCGCCTGGCTGGAGCGGGAAGGGGTCGCGGCGCGCCCGGTCATGATGAAGGGATCGGTGGAGGTGGCGCCGCGCCTTAAAGTCGCCGACGCGGTTTGCGATATCGTCTCGACCGGAGCGACGCTCGATGCAAACGGACTGAAGCCGCTCGCCACCGTGTTTGAGTCCGAGGCGATCCTGGTGCGCAATCCGGCGGCGTTTTCCGGCGAAAAGCAGGCGATTTTCGACGCGCTTATCAAACGCATTAATGGCGTTATCACTTCGCGCGATGCAAAATATGTGATGATGAATGCGCCCCGTGCGGCAATTAGTTCGATTACGGAATATCTGCCGGGCGCTGAATCCCCAACTGTTCTTGAACTTGCCGGTCAGCCTGACAAGGTCGCCATTCACGCTGTCTGTCGCGAGAGTGTGTTCTGGGACCAGTTGGAAGAGCTTAAAAAGCTCGGCGCCAGCGCCATATTGGTGCTGCCGATTGAAAAGATGATGGCCTGATCTGCGTGGGAAGGTAAGCCGTATACGGTTTATTTATCAGCTTTCTTCGTTGCGCTGCGCCGTCGCCGTCATGCGGGTCGGCATTTCCGGCCTCACAAGGGCGTCTATTTTCTGCGCATCGCTCTGCGCCTCCTGAAGGGCGACGGCGAAACTGCGCGCTTCTTGCAGGTGTTTTAAAAAAACGTCGAGGGTTTCCTGCGATGCAGCATATGGCATGTCGCCGGTGCGCCGCGCCAGTTTGATGATTTCACCGAGAAAGGCGCCGTCTCGCGTCAAGGCGGGTACGCCGTGTTCGACAATATTCCTGTTGGCGCGCAGGCGGCGAAACAAGGCGAGAAAATGCAGAACATGTTTGCGCAGTACAGCGCTTTCCTCAAAACGATCTGTCAGCCATTCGGTGAATTCCGCGCGCGAGGCGTTGCCCATATAGGCGAATATATGGGCTGTGGTTTCCTCGTCGACATTCAAATAGGAAAGGGCGATGCGCTGTAAATCGCGCTCAAGATAATTCCACTCGATCGCGATGTGGCCAACCGCAAGGGCGTATCGGTTTTTGTCATGTCGGTGGGCCATAAAATCGCAGCCAATATAGCTGCGTTTCCAGGCGCGGCAAGTGCGACACGAAAATCGTCAATTCGCAAATTGAGGTTGAATGTGTGCTTAGGTTTGCGCCGTCACGCCATTTCCCCACCGCCGGGAAGAAGCTCCTCCCAATCATCAACCCGGAAGCGCGGGTTCAATGCCGGAACATTCACATCGTCAATGTTGGTGCAGCACAACAGGTTCAGCCAGAATGCCTGATCGCCACACTGACGGCATATTCCGCTTAACCGCGATCGCCACTGTCCGCCAAGCCGCACCCAGTTTCGCGTTGTCAAATTCATGAGAAAGCAGGGCAGGCGATTATCGCCCGAAAAGTTTATGTCGGGAGCAAAGCCGCCTGGCCCTTCCAGCGGTGCAGCGGGGCGGTAGTCGCCGCGAAACCCGCGCGCCAGCCGGTCGTCAGAAATTGTCGGATCGTCAAGGATCGCCTGCACGATTTCGCGCGCAGCCTGATAGCTGAGGTTGGTTCCATAGTTGCCGCGATATTGAACGGACTGGTCTCTTCCCAGTTCGAAAGCGCCAAACTCACGCAGCGCGCCATGACATAAAAGCAGTAGATTCATTTACCGGCCCCCTCGCAATGATGGTGGTCGTCAGGCATCAGGCGCCATTTGCAGACCCATTACGCACGCAACCTGGCGCCTGCTGCCTGACGACCACCATCAATGCGAGGGCGCCGGTAAATTAATCTACAGCTTT
>CAMYNO010000328.1 GCA_947259815.1 uncultured Parvularculaceae bacterium | reverse complement strand
CGCCGGCCTTGCCGCAGCCATGTTTGGCAATGCATCGGACAACAAAGCCAAGCGCGGACAATATGCGATCGCCGCCGGCGTCATCGCCGCACTGCTCGCAACACCGCTTGGCGCCCATCCCGTTTTGGCCGCAACGGCGGCGGGGCTTTTATGGGGCGAAGAAACTCATGCGCCCGCCATGACACGCGTGCGGTTACGGCGCACGGTCGACAAGCTTGTGCTCCCGGCGGCGTTTCTCGCTTTTGGCGCCTTGCTTGGGCCGCAACTTCTGCAAGCCGATATGCTCTCGGTCATGTTCGCCATCGCGGCGGTAACTGTCCTGCGCGCGGGACCGCGTTTCGCCAGCCTTGGGGCATCCTCCATGGCGAAAGAAAGCCAGCTCTTTCTCGCCTGGTTTGGCGGCGCCCCCGGCGCGGCCTCTGCGTTGTTCCTGATTTCACTGTTCGATGCGCCGTCGATTATCGCACTCGACGCAGTGCTCAGCCTCGGTACGTTGACGGTGTTGCTCGGCGTTCTGGCCGCTCGCGTAACCTCGCGCCCCTTGCTCAACGTCCTGTTGAAAGAAACCGCCGTCGCGCGCAAACGCGCACTCTACGCACGCTGATCACTCGCTCTTGTTGTTGCGCGCCAGCGCCGCGATATCCGCCCGAAGCGCGGCGATCTCCTCGGCAATCGCTTTCTGACTGGCGATCATATCGTCGAAGAGCGGGTCTGCATCCTCTTCGACCACGCGCACCACAATCGCCACGAAGAGATTGAGCATGGTGAACGTCGCCAGCAATACGAATGAGAGGAAGAAGACCCACGAGCGCTCATGGGTCTCGCCGACGCTGGCGGCGATCTCCGGCCATCCCTCAAGCGTCATGATCTGGAACAGCGTATACATGGAGGTGAAAATATTGCCGAAGCGGTCGGGATGATCGGCGCCGTAGAGGTTCGACGCAATCACTGCAAAGACATAAATGATAAGCGTCAACACGACGCCGACCGAGGCGATGCCCGGCAGCGAATCGAGCAAGGCGGAAACCACCAGCCGCATGCGCGGAATAACGGTAATGACCCGCAACACCCTTAAAACGCGAAATGCCCGCAACGCTGCAAGTCCGCTCGTCGCCGCAATGATCGAGATCACCACGATCACCAGATCGAAAATGTTCCAGCCCTGACGGAAATAGGCGCCGCGCCAGGCGAATATCCGCAGGCAAATTTCCAGAACGAACGCGTTGAGAATTATTCGGTCCGCGAAACGAAGGGCGGACATGACAGGGTCCGGCAAGCCGGAATAGGTCTCCGCCCCCAAAATGACCGCGTTAACGATTATCAACGCAAGGATGGCGAATTGAAAAAGCCGGGCTTCGACCAGCGTTTGGGCGTAGCGCTGTAAGGTGCTCATTGGCGGCGGCGACTCTAAAAAATTGGCTAGCCCCATGAATTACGCAGATTCTTTGTTGCGCGGTACCAGCGCAAGCGATTGGCGGGCTGGCGAAAATCCGCTATGCGAAGTCTTTTTGGCGGCCGGAGAGGAATTTGACCGACACGCCCGACACTCACGATGACGAAGCTGCGCAACAGGCGGGCCAGCCGAGCCGCGTCCGCTTCAAAGGCATCGTCGAATCCGAACGATTTTCCGACGACTATGGCGTTTTCGTTCCAGAACGAAATGGACGTGGCTGGGCGGCAATGAGTCGTCAGGTCTGGCAGGCCAGCCGGCTTGTCGCGATCTTTGTCTTCTTTTCGTTTGTTGTGGGCCCGCCGCTCGGAAATTTCCGGGCCCATCAGCAAATATATGGCTCAGCAGACGGATGGAATCCACTCGACGCCTATGGCGCCGAAACCATTATTTTCGCATTCGTCGTGCCGGTGCTGGTTCTGGTTATCGGCTACGCGGTCTCGCGCATGGCGACGATGATGAATGCAGCCGAATCGATTGCGGTCGCCGCTTCGCAATATGTAACGCCCGACATTACCGCCGCCCATAATGCGGACGCTGTCGGTGAGGTTGTGCGCGGACACATCGCAACGCTCAATGAAGGTCTCGACGGCGCCTTGACCCGCCTTGCCTCGGTCGAGGCGATGATCCGTCAGCATGTGCAGGCAATCGAAATCGCCGGCGAAGCGATTGAGCAAAAGGCGACCGGCGCTGTTGGCCGTGTCGCCGATGAACGCTCGCGGCTGATGGAACTGACCGAAACGCTGAACACACAGGCCGACGCCTTCGCCGTGGCCATCGCGCAACGCGCCCAGACCTCAATTGAAACCATGCAGGCGGCCGACACCGTATCGGAACGGGCCGAACATGACTTTCAGGATCGCCTTGGCAAGCTGGAAGAAGCCGCGGGCCGCGCTGTCGCCAGCTTTGAATCCCTGCGTTCGGCGCTACAGGATTCCTCGACGAGCTTTACCGCTTCCGCCTCGACCATCGACGAGGCCGCGCGCCAGACCGAAGTCGCCACGAAACGCGCCAACGCCGCCGCCGACGCCGCCGCCGACTCCGCTGCGCGCAACGCCGCCAATGTTTCCGCCTCCGCCCAGCGCGCCTTTGACCTCAGCCGCAAGGCCGCCGACGAGGCGATTGAGGCGGCCATGCGCGATGCGGAGCGCATCGCCGACTCCGCCATTGGCGCGGCG
>CAMYNO010000327.1 GCA_947259815.1 uncultured Parvularculaceae bacterium | reverse complement strand
GTGCGATCAGGACGGTCGAGGAGGCGCTGGCGAAATTCGGCGCACCGGTTTTTGTCCGCCACGAAATTGTCCACAACCGCCATGTGGTTGAACGGCTGGCTGCGATGGGTGCGGTTTTTGTCGAAAATCTCAATGACGTCGATAATGGCCGGCCTGTCATAATCTCGGCCCATGGGGCCCCAGCCTCGGTTCATGCCGGGGCGGAAGCGCGCGGGCTGGAGACCATTGATGCAACCTGCCCCCTTGTTCACAAGGTCCATGCACAAACCCGCCGTCACGCCGCCCGCAATGTTCATACCTACCTCGTTGGACATCGCGGTCATCCTGAAGTCGTCGGCACCATGGGCCAGGTCGACCCCGGCGCCGTAACCCTCGTTGAGCGCCCCAAAGACATCGATCTTCTCCCGGATCGCAAGGCCCCCAAAGCCTATGTGACGCAAACGACCCTCTCAGTCGAAGACGCCGGCGACGTTATCGCTGCTCTGAAGAAGCGCTTCCCCGACATCATTGCTCCGCTGCGGCAGGATATCTGTTACGCCACAAGCAACCGTCAGGATGCCGTGAAGGCATGTGCGCCCGGAACCGATATGTTCATGGTCATCGGGTCAGAGACTTCATCCAACTCAAGGCGACTGGTTGAGACGGCAATGCGCGCCGGCGCAAAAAAAGCAGCGTTGATTGAGGACGCAGACGCCTTCGACTTTTCGCAGCTTGATAACGCCCGCGTCATTGGCGTCTCCGCCGGGGCGTCAGCGCCGGAAACGTTGGTGGAGGCGTTTTTAACGCAACTCGCCGCTGAACGTACAATTGTCGTTGAAACCGTTGAAACGGCGTCGGAAGATGTTGTTTTCAACACCCCGTTAAAACTGGCTGTTTAGCGAGCTTCTTATTCTTTCCAAAGCGCAGCGCATTTGCTACCGCGCAGGAAAGGCAATTGAGACTGATTCATGATTGAAATTTTTACCGACGGCGCCTGTTCCGGCAATCCCGGTCCCGGCGGCTGGGGCGTTCTGATTATTGACGGCGATGATGAGCGCGAATTATTTGGCGGGGAATCTGCGACCACGAATAACCGGATGGAAATGCAGGCCGTCATCGAAGCCTTAAAGGCAACGACCGGACCAATTACTCTTTATACTGATAGCCAATATGTGAAGAACGGCATCACGGATTGGATCAATGGCTGGAAACGAAACGGCTGGAAAACCTCGGCGCGAAAACCGGTAAAGAACAAGGATCTGTGGATTGCGATCGACGAACTCGCCGCAACCCGGCAGATTGATTGGCGCTGGGTGAAAGGTCACGCAGGCCATGACGGTAATGAACGCGCCGATGAACTGGCGCGCAGAGGCGCCAGCAGTGCTTAGAGCTGACCAAGCATATGTTCGGCCGATGAAACCTCAAACGCGCCCGGCGCCTCAACGTTGAGCTCCGCAACAACGCCATTTTCTATGATGGCGGAAAAACGCTGAGAGCGCTCGCCTAGCCCGAAACCGGACCCGTCCATTGTCAAACCAAGCGCGCGCGTAAATTCGCCATTTCCGTCCGCCATCATCTCCACTTTGCCCGCGGCGTCCTGATCCTTGCCCCAGGCGTCCATGACGAACGCATCATTAACGGACATACAGACAATCTTATCGACGCCTTTTGCCCGCAACGTTTCAGCTTTTTCGACGAATCCGGGCAAGTGCTTGGCGGAGCAAGTCGGCGTAAACGCGCCAGGTACGGCAAAGAACGCCACCTTACCGGTCTCGAAAATCTCATTGGTTTCGACCTTTTGCGGGCCATCGGGCGTCGCCATCATTACGGTCGCGTTCGGAATCTTGTCACCTTTAGCGATTGTCATCGTGAATCCTCCAATTCTTTCGCGAAAGCTCTTAACCCGACCCCGGCGCGAGGTCCAGAACGCACTTCGCAGTCAGGGCGCTGCGATTGCGTCACGCGCAAGGGCGGCTTAGAATTACAAAATGACGCCCAGACAACCACCGCAACAAGATTTCCTCACCGGTCAACTGCTCATCGCCATGCCGAATATGGGGGATTCACACTTTGAGCGATCAGTCGTTTTGATCTGCTCGCATGACGTCGATCATGCAATGGGTGTTATCGTCAACAAACGCATCGACGATGTGGATTTTACTGACCTTTTGACGCAACTTGACATTTCGCCATCGCCAAATGCCCAGTATACAGATGTTTTTCTAGGGGGGCCGGTTCAAACCGAACGCGGTCTGGTTCTGCACACACTGGACTATGAAGCCGATAAAACTGTCAGGCTCTCAGACGAACTGGCTCTGACAGCGACGCGCGAAATCCTGGCTGATATAGGCGGGACCGAACCTGAACGGCCTGCCCCCTCTCAATACCTGCTTGCTATCGGACATGCGGGGTGGGGCCCTGGCCAGCTTGAGCAAGAAATCGCAATGAACGCCTGGCTCCATTGCGACGTCGACAATGCGTTAATTTTCAATGGCGCCCATGACGATACCTGGACCGGCGCGCTCGCTAAGCTCGGCGTTACAAGCGCGATGCTATCAAAAGAGTGGGCGTCTGTCCGAGATACCGGCCAACCGCTGAATTAGACTTTTTAAAAAGGTGCTAGCGTGCGCCGGCTCGCGCCCATGAGCGCCAGCGCATCGGCTTGGTTGTCGGCGCTGTGGATTTGCTTTCCAGTTCAGTCGCCGTATCCGATGTCAGATCAATCGCATCGTCTGGCTTCTTGATAGCCGATGTTTTTTCAACCGGGCGTGCGATTGCTTTTTTTCTGTCTGCGGCGTTATCGGCATCCACCGCCGCTTCCTCGTTACGGAATTGACTGGTTGACGTGGTCGCCGCCGCAGGTCGGCCAAGCGCGTAGCCCTGACCAAACGCACAGCCAAGAGACGCGGCCGTTTTCGCTGCCGCCTCACTCTCGATGCCTTCGATGATCACTTTCAGCCCGAGATCACGTCCCATCGAAGCTATCGCACCAACGATTTTCGCACCATCGCCTTTGCTTTCGAGATCTTCGGCAAAAAATTTGTCGATCTTGATGTAGTCAAAATCGTATTTTCGCACATTGGACAGACAGGAAAAGCCTGCGCCGAAATCATCAAACGCCAGCGCCGCACCTGTTTCCTTCAGCTTACGGAATACCGGCGTCGCCGCATCAGCATCGCCAATGGCCTCGCCTTCGGTTAATTCCAGCACAAGTGAATTGTTCGGCAGGTTATGCTTATTCATGATTTCGCCAACGGCGCTCGCAAATGCCGGATCGCGCATCTGTGTCCACGAGACATTCAGCGCCACGAAGACAGGCCCGTCCTTTTTCTTGTCATCGCGCTCGCGGGACAAAAATTCCGCCGCCTGGCGTAACATTGAAAGCGCTAACGCACCGGATTTCCCGGCAAGCGCTGCGTCGCGAATGAGCTGCGCTGTATCGCCTTCTTTTCCGTTGAGGCGCGCCAACGCCTCGTATCCGACCGTCTTCATATCTTTCAGCGAGACGATGGGCTGGAATACCGCGACAATCTTTTCGACGGCGAATTCGCTACGCGCGCTGCTCGCGCCAGTCGCGAATGACGCCTTGCCTGCAACTGTTTTTTCGCCAACGCCTTGGCCGAAGTGAGCGTCCACATGCTCGATAAAGGCAACGATACGCTCGATCACGCCCTCATTTTCTGCCGCAGCACGCGCACCGCGAATGCGTATTGTGCGATTGTTAAAAAGCTTCAGCGCAACATCGAATGGCCCGTCCTCCGCCGACAGGACTTCGTTTTCCAGTTTTTTCAAATCGTCTTTGTGAATGAACTGGCGCAGCGCATCCGGCGTAAATGGCGCGTTGGAGTCGGCGCCAAGGAGCGCCGGAAGAGATTCCGTCTGATCGACAAATTCCGGGCTCCAGTCCCAGATGCCAACGCCAGCGTAATCGAGAACGCGGCCAAGCTGGCTGTCTATAACAACCTCTGTTCTCTCTCGTGAAGACGCGGCGTTTCGCGCAGCCGCCATCTGCGCCTGATGATCGGGCGCCGTAAATGTCTTGCGCACATTCTCTGCGCCTGATGTCAGCGACTTTGGCGTGAAGCCCTCAGTTAGCGCGACAAGGCTTGCAGCGAGAATCCCGAAAGTGAAAACACCATGAGCGGCAAATGTCGCTGCCCCATCAACGGACCCAAGAGGGCCGATTAACGGCGCTGCTATCGCAAGCGCCAGCCCCGGCAGCACCAGTCGGGCGCCTGAATCGCCACGCACGGCTTGCGTCAATGCCAGGATCACAGCGAAACCGCCAATGCCCATCGCGCACCATCGCATTAATCCTGCGACTTCTATCCGGTCGATGAAATTGATGACCCCGAGCCCGCCCAGTATGAGCGCGCCCGTAAACATAACGCCGCCAAGCAACGGGTTCGTTTTCGCGGCGCCGATGGCGGCCGAGAGGAATATGACGCCCGCCGCCGCAAAAACACCGAACAGGAAGACAGCCCCCTTGCTGGAAACCCAGGGAAAGAGACCCAGCC
>CAMYNO010000326.1 GCA_947259815.1 uncultured Parvularculaceae bacterium | reverse complement strand
TCATGAGCCAAAATCGGGCAATGATCTTTCGCTCTTAACCCCCGCGCGCAAGCGGCTCGCCTATGATGAATTACTCGCCAATCAATTGGCTCTGCTTTTAATCCGTAAAGCTCGCGTGAAATCTCGCGGGCGCGCAATATCGGGCGATGGCGCAAAGCGCCGCGCAGTATTGAAAGCCCTGCCATTCGCCATGACTGGCGGGCAGAAAGCGGCGCTTGAGGAAATTCTGGATGATATGGCGTGCGAAGAGCGCATGGTTCGGCTCATGCAGGGTGATGTCGGCGCCGGAAAAACCATCGTTGCGTTCCTCGCCGCGTTGAACGCCGTCGAAGCGGGATCGCAGGCGGCAATCATGGCGCCCACGGAAATTCTCGCGCGCCAGCATATGGAATCGCTGGCGCCCTTTCTCGCCACCGCTGATGTAAGCCTTGAAATCCTCACCGGCCGCGACAAAGGCGCGGCGCGCCGTGAAAAACTTGAACGGCTTAAGGCCGGCGATATCGACATTCTTGTCGGCACGCACGCGATATTTCAGGAAGACATAATCTACAAAAATCTCGCGCTGGTCGTGATCGACGAACAGCATCGCTTTGGCGTGCATCAGCGAGTGGCGTTAACCGAAAAAGGGCCGCGTCCGGATCTTCTCGTCATGACAGCGACGCCAATCCCTCGAACGCTGGCACTCACGGCCTATGGCGACATGGATGTCAGTCAGATTACGGAGAAACCGCCGGGCCGCAAACCGGTGGACACCCGCGCCGTTCCAATGGCGCGCCTTGACGAAATGATCGCCGCCGTGCAGCGCGCGGCTGACAAGGGCGATCAGGCTTACTGGGTATGCCCGCTGGTCGAGGAATCCGATGTGATTGACCTGACCGCCGCGGAAGCGCGTTTTGAAAGCCTCAAGGCCGTCCTTGGAGACCGCGTCGGGCTGGTTCATGGACGCATGAGCGGTGCGGAAAAAGATCGCGTCATGGAGCGCTTTCACGCCGGTGAAATAGCCGTCCTTATCGCTACGACGGTGATCGAAGTCGGTGTGAACGCGCCCAATGCAACGATTATGATTGTCGAGCATGCTGAACGTTTTGGCCTGGCGCAGCTTCACCAGCTACGCGGACGCGTTGGCCGCGGCGTTAAACCGTCAAGTTGCATCCTGCTTTATAAACCGCCACTCGGCGAAAGCGCGAAAGCGCGTCTTAAAATACTGCGTGAAAGCGAGGACGGGTTCTTGATAGCAGAGGAAGATTTGCGCCTGCGCGGCGCTGGCGATCTCCTTGGCGCAGCGCAATCCGGCTTGCCGCGCTTTCGCCTCGCCGATATCGCTGTTCACGGGGAACTCCTCGCGGCTGCCCGGGACGATGCGAAAATGATCGTAGAAAAAGACCCTGAATTGAAATCGGCGCGCGGCGAGGCCCTGCGCACGCTACTCTATCTCTTCAGTCGCGATGACGCGGTTAAGTTATTGGGGGCGGGGTAATGATTTGCATTTCGTACGGCCCGGCGGGCTGTTTTGACTTATCTCATGCTTGTGAAAAATCGATTGGAGAGGAAAAATGAAAACCATTAAATACACGGCGGGATTGTTCACGTTTGCCTTGTTCGCGGTTGCCACGGCGCCGGCCAAAGACCTGGCCGTTATTGATGCAACGACCGATGATCGTCCGGTTTTCAATTCAGACTTTCCACCCGCCCTCAAAGCCGTTGACTTTCAGAGCGACGGCAAGCGCCTGAACGGGCAAATTTACCTGGCGGACGGGCCCGGCCCGCACCCGACCGTGACACTCCTGCATGGCTATCCCGGCAATGAAAAAAATATGGACCTCGCTCAAGCGCTTCGGCGCAACGGATTTAACGTCTTCACTTTCCATTATCGCGGCGCCTGGGGGAGCGAAGGGAAGTTTTCATTCGCCAATGTTGTTCAGGACGTGGACAATGCGCTTGCCATGTTACGCAGCCGCGCCGGGGAATACCGGATCGACGTAGATCGACTGATATTAATTGGTCATTCCATGGGCGGGTTCGCCGCGCTTCAGAGCGCAACGCGCAATGACGACATCGACTGCGTTAGCGGTATCGCTGCGGCCGACATTGGCGCTTTCGGTTATATCATTGAAAACGACACAGAGGCGAAGAGCGCCTTCGCCGCCGATGCCGATACGCTCCAAATGCTTGCGGGGTGGACAGGCGAAAAGGCGATCAAGGAGTTGCTCGAAAAACGTGACGCGCATTCACTTATCGCGTTGGCGCCGGCGTTAGCTGGCAAGTCCGTATTGCTGGTGGCGGCGGATCAAGATGAAGCCGTGCCTGTAAATTTTGTCCATGCGCCAATGGTCGCCGCCTATACCGCGGAGCCGACAATCAAGTTAGCTGATGTCATACTCAGCGGCGACCACTCATTTTCATGGTCGCGGATGGCCTTGATCCACGAAGTCGTCAACTGGGCGAATAGCTGCAAAGGGTGACAGCAATTCTAAACCGAAGGACCGATTATGCGGTGCAAGCCAAGCTAGCTATGCTTACTTCGCGCCCATGCGAAACAGCCGCCGTTTCGGCTTTTCGTCCTTCATGGTTTCGACAACTGCTTCAAGCTGTTCAACGGCTTTGTCCGGGTCGCTATAGGCCGGCACAACAAGGCCAAGTGAGAAGATGACTTTCGCCGCATCTTCAACACTCATGTTCAGCACACGAATATCATCGCGCGGCAGGAAAACTAGAAAGCCCGATGTGGGGTTCGGCACGGTCGGAATAAAGAGCGCCGTCAATCCCTCCCCCTGATCGGCGAGCTTTGCCGCGACCTCTCCCTTGCCGGCGCCGACAATGAACGCCATCACCCAGGAGCCTTTTCGCGGATATTCGATGAGAGCAACTTCCTTGAAAGACCGATCCGACTGTTGCAGCGCCGTTTCAAAGACATTCTTGAAAAACCGGTAGAGCGTGCGCACCACCGGTACGGAGTCTACGAGGCGTTCCCCGGCCCGAATGAATGACCGGCCAATAAAATTCTTTGCCACCGTGCCGAGAATGACGAGACCAATCACGGCAATCAGCACGCCGACGCCCGGTAACACCTGAACAATCGTGTCGGCATTGCCGCCAAGGTCGGGCAATGTGCGCTTTACGAAGGAGTCGAGCTTCGCCATAGGTCCGGTAACGAACCAGTAAACCAGCGCAATCGTGATCCCGACAGGTGCGGCAACGACGATCCCGGCAAGGAAACTTGAACGCAAATCGGCGAGCAGCCCCTGCCGTCTCGGCTGGATCAGCGGCCGGTCTTCGTCACGATCCCGTTTTGCGTCCATCGATCTTGCGCCTTTTCCGCAGCCGGCTGCAATTCTTGCCGTCAAAGCATTGCGCTAAGCGGTTAATGAAATGATCACCGGGCGGGAAAAATCATCTCCGTTGAGGGCTCAATATGGCCTTTGCTTTTGGTCATTAAAAGGCGCCGCGCCGGCAAAAATACGCCACTAGCACCCGATTAACGGCAAATTAACCGGAATTTCCGGCGACGCCGCTGACAGCAGTTGATCTTGGGCGCCGGCCCGCCGATAAGGCCGGCGATCAGGGCAATCCCGGGAGCAAACGGTCTCATGAAACCCATCCGCAAAATCGTCATTCCAGTCGCCGGCCTCGGCACAAGGGTTCTTCCGGCGACCAAGTCGATCCCCAAAGAGCTTTTGACCGTCGTCGATCGGCCGCTCATTGATTACGTGGTGGATGAGGCGCG
>CAMYNO010000325.1 GCA_947259815.1 uncultured Parvularculaceae bacterium | reverse complement strand
GTCGATACATTCCGCCGACCGCACAATGATCGAACAATAGGACCGTTGCCCGACATCGGTAAGATGCGCATGAACGCCGCCAGCGGCAAGGATCATGGGTACCGCAATCTTCCCGGCGTTCTGGTGCTCATCCGTTAAAATGATATGGCCGGCGCCCGATTTGACCGCCGCTTCCGCCTCTGAGCGGATACGGTCGAGCGCGCGGCGCAGCGCTGCGCCGTCCCGCCTGACACCGGAGATCGGATAGGTGCAATCGATCTCAACGGTTTTCTGATCGAGGCGTTCCTTCAGCCGATAGAACATGCCGTTCGATAATATCGGGCTTTCAAGAACAAAAACGTCCGTCTGCGTTTCATCGGTTACGAGAATGTTGCCGAGATTTTTAAACCGCGTCTTCAAACTCATCACGCCGTCTTCGCGTAGTGGATCAATCGGCGGGTTGGTAACCTGACTGAAGTTCTGTCTGAAAAAATGAGAAAGCGGGCGGTAATTTTTTGACAGGACCGCTATGGGCGTATCGTCGCCCATGGACCCCAGCGCCTCTTTCCCCGTTTCCACCATCGGCCTCAGGATCAGGTCGATAGCCTCCATGTCATACGACGCGCCCGCCTGGCGTCGGACAAACTCATCGCCTTCGAACAGGCGCGGCTCCGGTCCCGGACCGATAAGCGGCTCGAGTTCAACGATGTTCTCGTTCCACTCCGTGTAGGGATGTTTTGCCGCAAGAAAATCGAGAATTTCCTTGTCTGTATAAAATTTTGCTTCTTCAAAATCGACAGCAATCATACGGCCCGGCTCGACAGCGCCGCGCATTTTGACCTTGCGGTCGCCGAGCGGACACATGCCGGTTTCCGACCCAACCGCCAGCACGCCGTCTTCCGTAATCGCGTAACGCAGCGGGCGCAGACCATTACGGTCCAGCCCAGCAATCGCCCAGCGCCCGTCAAACGCCGCGATGGCCGCCGGCCCGTCCCAAGGCTCCATGACGGCGTTGCAGTATTCGTAAAGCGCCCGCCAGGACTCCGGAATCTGCGACGCCCGCTTCGACCAGGCCTCAGGGATCAGCAAGGTTTTTGCTGCCGGCGCAGAGCGGCCAGCCCGCACCAGCAATTCGAAGGTCTGATCGAGCGCGGCAGAATCCGATGAACCCGGCTGGATGACCGGCTTGACGTCACGCGCCTCGTCTTCACCAAAAACCTGCGCCGCCATGGGAATTTCATGGCTCTTCATCCAGTTGCGGTTGCCTTTCAGCGTGTTGATTTCGCCATTATGGGCGAGCATCCGAAAGGGTTGGGCAAGGCGCCATTCAGGAAACGTATTCGTCGAATAGCGCTGATGAAAGATCGCAAAGCGCGATGTGAAAAGCGGATCTTGCAAGTCCGTATAGAAATTGTCGATATCCTCGGCGAGGAACATCCCCTTATAAACGACGTCCTGAGACGAGAGGGACGAGACGTAAAGCTCGTGCATCCCCTGCTGCAAGGCGCGTTTTTCAATGCGTCGGCGAACGATATAAAGAATCCGGTCAAGTTCTTCCTGCGTGCGTTCCGCCGGATCACAGAACAACACCTGCTCAATGTCGGGCCGCGTGGCGTTCGCTTTTACGCCGAGACAGCTTGCATCGACAGGCACTTGCCGCCAGCCATAGATATAGAATCCGCGACGCAGAATTTCCGACTCAACGATGGTGCGCGCCGCATCCTGCATGGCGAAATTCGTGCGCGGCAGAAAAACCATGCCGACGCAGATATCGTGCTCCGCCGCCTGATGACCGGTACGCTCGACAAAAGTACGAAAAAGATCTTGCGGCACGCCAAGACGAATGCCGGCGCCGTCGCCGGTCTTGCCGTCCGCGTCCACCGCGCCGCGATGCCAGACCGCTTTAAGGGCGGAAATCGCCATTTCGACAATTTCCCGGCGCGGGCGCGCATCGAGCGAGGCGACCAGGCCGACGCCGCAGGCGTCATGCTCCGATGACGGATCATAGGCGCCGCCAGCGACCAGCGCGTCGCGGCGCAACTTATAACTGTTGACGCAGTCTTCCATGGCAATTCTTCTTATTCCGCCGCAATCGGGCGAATGTGTTGAGTATCGAACTTTTTAATGATCGCTTCGGCAGCGACGCGGCCATCGCGGATACCCCAGACGACAAGGGAGGCGCCGCGCACAATATCGCCGGCCGCGTAAACGCCGGGAACCCTCGATTCCATGGTTAAGGGATCGACCTTGATGGTTCCACGGGCGGTCACCGGTAAATCTTTCTCGCCAAAGAGCGTCGGCAAATCTTCCGGCTCAAACCCCAGCGCCTTGATGACCAGATCGGCCTCAAGGTCGAAATCCGCGCCGGCAACTTCCACTGGCGCGCGGCGGCCACTTTCGTCGGCCTCGCCAAGCTCCATGCGCGCCGCGCGCACGCCCGACGCTTTCGCCGCATCGCCGGCGACCGCTTTTGGCGCAGCGAGCCACTGAAAGACCACGCCTTCCTCTTCAGCATTTGCCACTTCGCGCGCGGAACCGGGCATGTTTTCCCGATCACGGCGGTACATGCAGGTTACAGATTTTGCGCCCTGGCGGACGGCGGTGCGCACGCAATCCATTGCCGTATCGCCGCCGCCGATCACCACGACACGCTTGCCCGCCGCATCAAGACTGCCATCGTCGAATGAGGCAACGGCGTCGCCCAAGCCTTTACGGTTCGACGCGGTCAGATAATCCAGCGCAGCAACGACGCCTTCATTGCCCGCACCCGGGCAGATCAGCTCGCGCGCTTTATAAACGCCAGTCGCAATCATCACGGCGTCATGCTTTGCGCGCAATTCGCCAAGTGTCGCATCACGGCCGACTTCGAAGTTCAGCGCGAATGTTACGCCGCTTTTTTCAAGATAATCCGCGCGGCGCGAAATTACGTGCTTTTCAAGCTTGAAGCTCGGGATGCCATAAACAAGCAATCCGCCCACGCGGTCATACCGGTCGTAAACAGTGACCTGCACGCCTTGCCGGCGCAATTCTTCCGCCGCTGCAAGCCCTGCCGGACCGGCGCCGATAATGCCGACGGACTGCGGACGTTCATGCGCGGGAACGATCGGTTTGATCCATCCCTCTTCCCACGCGGTTTCGGTAATATATTGTTCAACGGCGCCAATCGTCACCGTTCCGTGGCCGGACTGTTCGATGACGCATGCGCCTTCGCACAAACGGTCCTGTGGACAGATGCGCCCGCACACTTCCGGCATGTTGTTAGTCGCGGACGAGACCGCATAGGCCTCTTCCAGCCTGTCTTCAGCGACGAGCTTTAACCAGTCGGGAATATCATTACCCAGGGGGCAGTGGTTGGAGCAGAACGGCACGCCGCATTGAGAACAGCGCGAGGCCTGCGCCGCCGCGCTTTCTTCAGCGTAACGCTGATATATCTCGCCAAAATCCCGGCGCCGGGCGCCGGGATCTCTTTTTGGCGGCGTTTCGCGGTCACGCGAAACAAATTGCAGCATGCGTTCCGTTATCGGAAACTCTCCATCGCTGACCTATCCGGAGGTAAACTCCGGATACGCTTCAAGGCCAAGCTCCGCTTTGTCCAGCCCTGCGCGTTCGTCATCGGCGCTGGCGCGAACGCCCATGGTAAATTTGAGCAAATACCATATCGCCAGACTGACAACGAATACGAAGACGCCGATCGCCACGACACCTGTCAGCTGTCCTATAAACGTGACGCCGCTATTCGACAATGGAACGATTAACGTACCCCAAATCCCGCAGAAGAGGTGCGCCGGAATCGCGCCGACGACATCGTCGATTTTCAGCTTGTCAAGCAATGGAACAGCCAGTGTGACGATTACGCCGCCGACACCGCCAATGAGTATCGCCTGCCAGATTTCCGGCTGCAGGGGCTCCGCCGTGATGGAAACAAGCCCGCCGATCGCGCCGTTAAGCACGATTGTCAGGTCCACCTTTTTATAGAGAACCTGCGTCAGGATCAGCGCAGTCACCACACCGCCGCATGCGGCCATGTTAGTGTTTACAAAAATATCGGCGACGGATGCGGCATCCTCAATCGTGCCCAGCGCCAGTTGAGAACCGCCGTTAAAGCCGAACCAACCAAGCCACAGAATGAATGTGCCCAGCGTCGCAAGCGGCAGCGACGAACCGGGGAACGGCGTCACTTTGCCACCCACATATTTACCTTCACGAGCGCCAAGCACGATCGCGCCGGCAAGCGCGGCCCAACCGCCGGTCGAGTGTACCAACGTGGAGCCGGCAAAATCGTCAAAGCGCGCATCGAGCCAGCCGGCGCCCCAAACCCAGCTCGCCTGGATCGGGTAAATAATGCCGGTGAGCAGGGCGACAAAAATCAGAAACGGAAAAAGCTTGATGCGTTCAGCCAGCGTGCCCGACACGATGGAGGCAGCGGTGGCGACAAAGACCATCTGGAAATACCAGTCGGAACTCGCCGAATAACCAACGCCGGTAGGATCCGAATCGTCGCCTTTCCAGAAGAAATCGAGTGGAGCAATGAAGCCCCCCTCCGCTACGCCATAGATAAGCTGATAACCGATCAAGTAGACCATCAATCCGGCGACAGAAAACAGCGCAATGTTTTTCAAACAGATCGTTGCGGCGTTCTTTGCACGCACAAGCCCTGCTTCCAACATGCAGAACCCGGCGGCCATGAACATGACGACCATGCCAGACATCAAGAACAAAACTGTGTTGAACACGAATACGGATGTGTCTGTAGCCGGCGCCGGCGCCGCATCTTGAGCGATTGCGACAGTCGAGAAGACAGCGGCGAACGAGGCCGCCGCCAGGGCGGTTTTCTTTTTCATGATATTCCTCATTTGTGACTAAAGCGCTGCCGCGCCGGTTTCTCCGGTGCGCACGCGCACCGCTTCTTCCAAATTCAGGACGAAGATTTTTCCGTCG
>CAMYNO010000324.1 GCA_947259815.1 uncultured Parvularculaceae bacterium | reverse complement strand
TCAAGATTTCGTCGTCGCGGCGACTCATTACTAACATTCCTACAGAATCACCGTCATTTTAAATGGACCCACAGCTTCTGACCAGCCAGCGGATGCAGATTCAACGGCGCCGGGAAATGGCCGTAGCGATTCGCGCAAATACGCTGTGCTTGGCCTAGTATTGGGGCCTAGTATTGGGGCCTTGCGCCGGGCGGGTCGCAGGGGCAAACCGGTCATGGATAAGGTTAACGGACAGATGACGGAACGAGACGGCGTATACGCCGATTTGCATATCGAGGCGGCGTTTGCGTCCGGGGTCATCAGCGGCGACGCCGCGTCGGGCGTGCAGCCGGCAAGCCTTGATCTGACGCTTGGCAAAAAAGCGTGGCGGATTCGCGCGTCGTTTTTGCCGGGGCGCGGCCGGCTGGTCGCCGACAGGCTCGAAGACGGTCTCGCCATGCAGGAAATCGATCTTTCCAACGGCGCGGTTTTTGAACGCGGGTGCGTCTACCTTGTTGAGTTGCGCGAACGCCTTGCCCTGCCGGCCGATGTCTGCGGCGCGGCGAATCCGAAAAGTTCGACCGGGCGCATCGACGTCTTTGTGCGGCTTGTCACCGACGGCGCGGCCGCCTTTGACGAGGCGCGCGCCGGGTATAAGGGCCCACTCTATGCGGAGATCAGCCCACGGAGTTTTTCAATTGTCGCGCGGGAGGGATCAAGTCTTAACCAGTTACGCTTGAAAAAGGGGACTGTGCGCCTTGACGATAATGCGCTGGAAGCTTTGCACCGCGACGGCGCGCTGGTCGATGGCGCGGCCAATATTGACGGCGGCCTTGGCCTTTCCGTCGCCTTACATCAGGGCGAAGTCGTTGGCTGGCGCGCGCGCCGGCACTCTGCGCTCATTGACGTGGACAAGCGCGGCGCTCTCGATCCTGCTGATTATTTCGAACCGCTGACGCCGCAGCGCTCGGGAATTCTTATCCTCGATCCTGAGGAGTTTTACATTCTGGTGTCGAAAGAACGGCTGGTGATCCCGCCCGATTACGCCGCGGAGATGACGCCGATCAGCCCCGGCCTAGGAGAATTCCGGGTGCATTACGCCGGTTTCTTCGACCCCGGTTTCGGTTGGTCCGGTGATGGCGGGCAGGGAAGCCGTGCGGTGCTGGAGGTGCGCTCGCGCGAAACACCGTTCGTGCTGGAGGACGGCCAGCTTGTTGCGCGGCTCGTTTACGAAAACATGGCGGCGCGTCCGAAGCGGCTCTATGGCGACGCCATCGGATCGAACTATCAGGGTCAGGGTCTTAAGCTATCAAAGCACTTTCGATGAAGTTAAGCGCAAATTTGTGCGCCCTGTTTATGCTTCGATGACGCCGAGAAACAATAGCGTGAACCCGAGCGTATCGAGCAAGCCATGGGCAAGCGCCGGCGCCCACAGATTGCGTCCGGCAACGAGATAGAGGCACCCGAAAACGAGTGCATAAAGTCCCGTCCCGATCATACCGGCAGGGCCCTGATAGGCGTGACCCAATCCAAAAATAACCGCCTGAAGCAGCAATGCGATCAACCAGCCGATCTTGCCGCCGCCGAGTATGGCGGCGACGCCGCCCATCAAGAACCCACGGTAAAAGACCTCTTCGCCGAAGGCGGCAAACAACCAGATGAACGGCAGGAGATATAAATAGACGCTAACATTGCCTTTGACGTCGGTGAACGCGGTTGTGTCGGTTTCGCCGAACCATTGCTTGATGATCGGATCGGTTAGCGTGCTGACGGTAATCGCGACGACCACGCCGGCAAGGGCGATAAGGATGGTGCGCCATATCGGCTTTGCGGACTTGAAACCGTAATCGCGCATGTCCGCGCCGCGCAGCGCCAGCCATGATATCAGCGCAATGACAATCGCGAAGCCTAACCATGCGCGCTCGAAAATCGGCATTTCCGGAATGAAGTTACTCAGTCCCGTTGCCGAAAGGATCGGCTCGGAAAAGATGTAGAGCCCGCCAAAAACAATCAGCTCGGCGAGGATAACAATCTTTGCGCGGCTACTCTCCATACTGCTCTCCATCGGCGTCGGTCGCATAAAACTGCATGAACTGTTCGAGACCCGGCGGGCGGGCGGCGGTGAGCGCCAGTTTTCTCAGCCGGCGAAGTTTCGGCGAGTTGAGAAGTCCGTCATTTTCGCATTGGCGCGCCAGTAACGATGCGGCCATATGGCTGTGTTGCAGGCAGGCGAGATAGCCGGAAGTGCTCCAAACGGCCTGTAAAACGCCGTCGCATTGCTGGTTGAACAGCGCCAGTACAAACTCGCGCGCATCGACAACAATATTGATCTGGCGTCCGGGCCAGAGCGCGAGCGATCGTACATCATAGGACGACTGCGCCGTCAACGCGTAAGGCGTTTCAACATCGTCATTATACGTCTCAATGGCGACAGAGACGCCGCGCTCCGACGCTTCTTCCAGAAACGAATTGATTTCCCGAAGCGGTTCGGGAAAAGCGTCGACGAGTATGTAATCGCTTGCGCCGGCGATCATCTGTTTGATCCGGGAGAAAACCTGCTCGGGTGTTTCCAGCTTGTAGATGTGCTGATCCGGCGTTTCGGCGGTGAGCGCCTGAAGCGCTGTTTCCGCTTCCCGCCTCTGGTTTTTGAACCGCGCCTCCAGCGAGTCGCACAATTCCTTTGGCGGCGTCGCGCGGCAGAGGCGCGTTGCGTCATTATCGATTAAGAGCGCGCCCTTTTGCGCGAGCGTTTCGATCGCGGCGTAAACATTCGCCGCCGCCTTGCCGACGCCCTTGCTGATCCGATAGCCGGTCGCCGGGGAGTTCCCCAGCAAAAAGCAATAAACCAGCGCTTCGATTTCGCTGAATCCAAGCGCCTTGAGGGCGGCTGTTGTCTCATCGGCGTGCATGGTAAAATAGTAGTAGTAAAAACTACTAAGTCAAATCTGCGGCGCCTAAGGATGGGCTGCGCCAGTGGTCTTGCTGGCGCTACAGGCTTAAAATATAAGCAAATACAATAGATTACAGATCTAAGACGAACGTCGCGTCAGGCCTGCTCGCGCCAGGCGAAGTCGTCGTCGCCTATCAGGTCAACTTGCGCCGGCGCGCCGCGCGCGCGCCAAAGGTCGGTCAGGCCATATTTTCTGGCAAATCGCTTGAATGCGTCGCTCTGCCGAAACGCTGCATTGTGTGGGCTCCAGATTTCGGTGAGCACTCCATCTTCGTGATTGGTCCAATTATTAAAGAACAGATCCATCGCGTCATCATATCTGCCAAGTTTAATCAGCAGGATGATTATGAACTCCGGTATCGTTGCGCTTTCGCTTATCGGCGCGGTATCGATCAGCCGGTTTGCGTGCGCTTGTTCCTGTGCATTGCCGAAAGCAAGACGGATGATTTCTATTCCCTGTTTGATATTTGATAACCCACCGCGATGTATTGCCTTGCTAAAACTGGCGACCGCTTTGTCGCGTTCGCCCGCCTGCAAATGAAGTTCGGCAAGGACGCGATAGCCAAAATCACATCCAAGATCGATTGCGCGTGTTGAAAGTCGTTTCGCTTCGTCAAAGTCGCGTTGAGAATAGGCATATTCTCCCGCCCACGCGGCTTCCATGCCAGATGTTGGGTCAATGGTAATCGCCTTAGCGATATGATCGCCGGCGAGTTCCGGATATCCGTACAGCATGTAGTCGGCGCCGATGACGCGGCAGACCGTTGCGTCGTTTGGTTCAAGTTTTAACGCCTCTTCAGCGCATTCCAGCGATCTTTGATACTCGCGCGTGTACATATAAAGGACGCTTAAGCCCGCGACATGCTCGCCAAGGGAAGGGTCGAGGCGTGAGGCGGTTTGCGAATATTCCTTCGCTTTTTCGAACGCTTCGTCGCGATTGACGTCTACATATTGCGGCATCCATGCATGAGCGATCGAAAGGCTCGACCATGCTCGTGCGAAATCAGGGTCTTTTTCTATCGCCGCTCTTAGCAGCGTGGTGGCGCGGAGCAGCGCATCGCCGCCATTTGCGCCATAACGCTGGCGCAGGACGTAGCGGCCCTGCAGGAATAATTGGTAGGCTTCGTCATTGTCGGTCGGGCGGTGTACGAGCGGCGCTTGCGGCTTCAGGAGTTGTACGCTCAGTTCATCGGCGATGGCTTTCGCAATTTCATCCTGAATGGCGAAGATGTCGTGCAGCGAGCGGTCATAGCGTTCGGACCAGAGCTGGAAACCGTCGCGCGCTTTCAGCAATTGCGCGGTGACGCGGACCTTATCGCCGGCCTTGCGCACCGATCCTTCAAGTATGTTGGCGACGCCAAGGCTGTCACCGATCTGCTTTAAGCTCGCGTCTTTTCCCTTGAAAGAAAAAGAAGACGTGCGCCCTGAGACTTTCAGGTCAGGCAGTTTCATCAGTGTATTGATTAACTCTTCCGCCAGCCCGTCGGAAAAATATTCCTGATCGGGGTCCGGCGACATGTTGACGAAAGGGAGGACGGCAAGCGAGGGCTCGACCGAAGTATGGATGTCGCCAGCCGGCTTCGGGGCGCCGCATTTGTCGGCGACGGCGCGAAGCAATTCCGGGAACGCCGCCTCGTCCGTTGAAAAATTTCGGGCGGAAAAGTCCAGCGAATGAAACTGGCGAAAGCCGAGCGGCGGCGGCCCGCCATCCAGCGTCAGGGCGAGTAACTTACCGGCGTCGGCGGCAAATCCCGCCTCGTCCTTTACCCAGCGTGAGGCGGCGCCGTTCTCGGACCAGCACACGATTACCGCTTTGGCGGCGATCAGTTCGCGCTCGATGTCGGCGGAAAATTCCGCTCCGCTCTGGATCTTCCGGTCCCACCATACGGTGAAGCCGGTGCCTTCCAGCGCCGCGGCGATTGCCGCTGCGTCGCTGCGATCCTCTCGCGCATAGGAAATAAAAACGTCAGCCATAAGGTCGTTAAGGGCGTAGCTTCGCAGGGAGAATAGCACAGACCGGCGGCGAGCGCCGCGCGTAATGCTCAAGAAAAAAGGGCGGCCCTAAGGACCGCCCTTTAATTTTCGCATTTGAGCGCGGGCGATTACATCATGCCGCCCCCTAGGGTCAGGCAAAGCCTGATCCGTCGGGTTTATATTGATGGGCGGCTTTTTGATGCAATCGCCTGTGGCGATTACATCATGCCGCCCATGCCGCCCATTCCGCCCATGCCGCCCATGTCAGGCATGCCGCCGCCAGCGCCGCCGCCGTCTTTCTTCGGCGCCTCAGCGACCATGGCTTCGGTCGTGATCAGGAGAGCGGCGACAGAGGCCGCATCCTGGAGTGCGTGACGCACGACTTTGGCCGGGTCGACGATACCCGTGGCGATGAGATCGCCATATTCGTCCGTTTGCGCATTGAAGCCGAACTTGAAGTTGTCCTGCTCAAGCAGCTTGCCAACAACAATCGAGCCTTCGCCGCCAGCGTTCTGAACGATCTGGCGGATCGGCGCCTGCAGGGCGCGGCGTACGATTTGAACGCCGGCATTTTGATCGGCGTTCTCGCCTTTCAGGCCGTCAAGCGCTTTCGATGCGTAAAGGAGAGCCGTGCCGCCGCCCGGTACGATGCCTTCTTCGACAGCCGCACGGGTTGCGTTGAGCGCGTCATCGACGCGGTCTTTTTTCTCTTTCACTTCGACTTCGGTTGCGCCGCCGACTTTGATAACAGCAACACCGCCGGCGAGTTTCGCCAGACGTTCCTGCAGTTTTTCGCGGTCGTAATCAGACGTTGTTTCTTCGATCTGACGGCGGATCTGGCCGGTGCGGCCTTCGATGTCGGCCTTTTCGCCGGCGCCGTCGACGATGGTTGTATCGTCTTTGTTGATCGAGACTTTCTTCGCCGTGCCGAGCATGTCGAGCGTAACGGTTTCAAGCTTGATGCCGAGATCTTCGGAAATGACCTGACCGCCGGTAAGGACGGCAATGTCTTCCAGCATCGCTTTGCGGCGATCGCCAAAGCCCGGCGCTTTTACGGCTGCGATTTTCAGGCCGCCGCGTAGTTTGTTGACCACGAGGGTCGCAAGCGCTTCGCCTTCAACGTCTTCCGCAATGATGAGCAGCGGACGCGACGATTGCACGACAGCTTCAAGAAGCGGCAGCATGGATTGCAGGTTCGAGAGTTTTTTCTCGTGTAGAAGGATGTACGGATCTTCGAGATCGGCGACCATTTTGTCCGCATTCGTGATGAAATACGGAGAGAGGTAACCGCGGTCGAACTGCATGCCTTCAACGACGTCGAGTTCGGTTTCGAGGGATTTTGCTTCCTCAACCGTGATGACGCCTTCATTGCCGACTTTGTCCATGGCTTTGGCGATCATGTCGCCGATTTCTTTTTCGCCATTGGATGAGATCGTGCCGACCTGCGCGATTTCTTCAGAGGATGCGATTTTCGTCGCGCGCTCTTTGATGTCCGCAACGACTTTCGTCACGGCGAGTTCGATACCGCGCTTAAGGTCCATTGGGTTCATGCCGGCGGCAACCGATTTCGCGCCTTCGCGAACGATAGCCTGGGCGAGAACGGTTGCGGTCGTCGTGCCGTCGCCGGCTTCGTCGTTGGTTTTCGACGCGACTTCGCGCACCATCTGGGCGCCCATGTTTTCGAACTTGTCTTCAAGCTCGATTTCCTTGGCGACCGATACGCCGTCTTTCGTGACGCGCGGCGCCCCGAACGATTTGTCGATGACGACATTGCGGCCTTTGGGGCCAAGCGTAACCTTCACCGCATTGGCGAGGATATCGACGCCGCGCAGCATTTTTTCGCGCGCTTCGACATCGAATTTGACTTCTTTAGCAGCCATTGATGCTTCTCCTGAATACTGACTTTATGGGTTAGTCGACGATGCCGAGGATGTCGGATTCCTTCATGATGAGGAGTTCCTCACCATCGATTTTGACTTCCGAGCCCGACCATTTGCCGAAGAGGATCTTGTCCCCGGCTTTGACGTCCATGGGAACGATTTCGTTATCGTCGCCGCGCGCGCCAGAGCCGACGGCGACAACTTCCCCCTGCTGGGGTTTTTCTTTTGCGGTGTCCGGGATGATGATGCCGCCTGCGGTCTTCTCATCTTCCTCGATGCGACGGACCAGCACGCGGTCGTGAAGCGGCCGAAATGCCATTGTTTGCGTCTCCTGACTGAAAATATCAGTTAAAACAGTTGGTTATGATGATCACGCCAAGCCATGCCAAGCGCTGGCACTCACAATTCGAGAGTGCTAGCGCCGGATTTAAGGGGCGAGGCCCGCAGCGTCAAGAGGGAGAATTTGCCGATTACTGAATGACTTTCGCCCCAAAAATGACGGACCTGTCATGCGGCGCCGTAAACTGGCCGCAAATTCCGCAGAACTTCCGCCGCAATTACGTGTTTTTAATCCGTGACGAAGCGCAATAGGACCATATTGCGCCTCGCGCGATTCTAACGTGGCGCGCCGGCCGCCTTGTAGCCGGCGGTAACTTATTCTTGCAGTCGCATGCCAAAGGAGCGTGAAAATGCGGAAAGCAATTATCTTGGGGGCCATCGCGGCATTCGCCGTTGGCTGCACGACAAATCCATATACCGGCGAACGCCGGGCGAGCCGGGCCGTATCGTCTGGCGCCGCCGGCGCTGCGGCTGGAGCGGCCGCCGGCGCCATTGGCGGCGCTATCGCTGGCAACGCCGGTAAAGGCGCCTGGATCGGCGCTGCTGCTGGCGCAGCGATTGGCGGCGGTATCGGCGTCTATCAGGACCAGCAACAGGCGAAACTGCGCGAGCGTTTGTTGAACGCCGG
>CAMYNO010000323.1 GCA_947259815.1 uncultured Parvularculaceae bacterium | reverse complement strand
TAGCGCTGTCAGGTCGTCACGATAGAAAGTTTCGTGAATCTTTGTGAGTTCGCGGGCGATCACCGCCTCGCGATGTCCAAACGCCGCCGCCATCGCTGTCAGGCTTTCACCAAGACGGCCGCCGGTTTCGTAGAAAACGAGCGTGCCGGAAGCATTCGCCAAACCATCGAAAAATTTCTGCCTTGCGCCCGATTTGACGGGTGCGAACCCGGCAAAGGTAAACCGGTCTGACGGGACGCCCGCGGCGCTTAACGCAGCGGTGACGGCGGAGGGGCCGGGAATAGGGAAGACGTCGATGTCAGCCTCGCGCGCCTCGCGCACCAGTTTGTAACCGGGATCGGCAATCAGGGGCGTTCCGGCGTCTGAGACGAGGCAGATTACGGCGCCGGCCTGTAATTTTTTCAAAATCTCCGGGCGCACCCGTTCAGCGTTGTGGTCCTGATAAGCGTTTCGCGGCGTCTTGATTTCGTAAGCGGCGCAGAGTTTTGCCGTCTGGCGCGTGTCCTCACAAAGAATGAGGTCGGCGCGTTTCATCACATCGACAGCGCGATAGGTGATGTCGCCGAGATTGCCGATGGGCGTCGCCGTCACATAAAGGCCGGGTTTCAGTGATAAATCTTCGCCGCTCATGGCGCTTTGATTGGGCCGTCGCGGTATCGGCGTCAAATGAAAGACGCGCATTCGAATGCGGTTTGGTTTACCGGCGTAGCGCCCCGGGGTAGGAAGGCCCTGCGTAATTCTTGGCGCCGGGGCGAAACGAGGGACTTGGGATATGGGCTTGAAACTGGCGACGGCCATCAAAGCTGGCGTATTTTTTGTGGTTTCCGCAGGCTTGGCCGCTTGCGGCACGTCCGCGCCGTCGTCATCGGGCGCAGGACCGGTCATCGCCGGCCCGGTCGAACGCCCGTCGGTTGAGCCGCTTGCGGAACCGGATTTTGAGGAGCAGCACCGCTACGACCGTCGCGGTTTTGTGCGGCCGCGCCATTTGGGCGATGAGGAGCCGGTGCGCGTTGCACTCCTGCTGCCGTTTTCGGCCTCTAATGAAGCGGCGCAGAAGGTCGCCTCGGCGATGTTTGACGCCGCTCAGCTTGCCGCCTTTGATGCAGGCGACGACCGCTTCCTTTTGATTCCGAAAGATACCAAAGGGCGCCCGGAAGGCGCCGCCGCAGCGGCGCGCTCGGCCCTGGCCGATGGCGCGGAAATTATTCTCGGGCCGCTCTTTTCAGAATCGACAGCGGCTGCGGCGCCGGTTGCGCGCGCCGCATCGGCGCCGATGATTGCCTTTTCCTCCGATATCAACGTTGCCGGCGACGGGGTTTTTCTCCTGAGCTTTCCGCCGGAGCTTGAAATCAAGCGTGTCACAGAATTTGCCATGCTGCAGGAGATTACGCGGTTCGGCGTGCTGGCCCCCTTGTCGGAATATGGCTCGCGCGTCTCCGGCGCCTTTTCGCAGCATGTTTTCACCAATGGCGGCGTGATCGTTCACGAGGAGCGCTATCAGCAGGAGCCGGAGCTGATGCTGGAGCCGGCGAAACGGCTGGCGCGTTATTCTCAGAAAATTGTGCCGCTTGAATTGCGTCACGAATTCGAAGGTGACCGTGCGGCTGCTGTTGAGCGTGCGGCGGAAAGCGATGACGGCGTTACCGGATATACCGAGGGCTATCAGGCCGTTTTGATGCCGGAACAGGGCACGCTGTTACGGGCGCTTGCGCCGCTGCTGCCTTATTACAATGTCGATATTACGCGGGTGAAACTGCTTGGGGTTTCGGCATGGAATAATCCGCGGTTGACGCGGGAGCCGGCCTTGCGCGGCGGCTGGTTCGCGGCGCCGGATCCGGCGATCACGCGGCAATTCGAAGACCGCTATGCTGCGGCCTTTGGCGCGCCGCCGCCGCGTCTTGCCTCGCTCGCTTATGATGCGACATTGCTGTCCGCTCGCCTTGCAAGCACGCAACGCCGGCGTAATCGGTTCTCCACGGACTCAATTACCGATCCCAACGGTTATTTCGGCGCAGACGGACTCTTTCGTCTGAACCCTGACGGTTCGGTGGAACGCGGGCTGGCTATTCTTGAAATTCAGCCCGGCGGCATTCAGGTCGTCGATCAGGCGCCGCGGAGTTTTGCACCCGGATATTGAGCGCGGGTTTAGCTCACCAGTTCATAGATGAGACGGTTCAGCACCGGCCGGCCGAGAGCTGTTGCGCGCAGGGTTCCGCAATCGTGCGAGAGGAAACCGTCAGCGACAAGCTGGGCCAACCGGTCCGCCCGTGCGTCGTTGCGATAAAAAACATCGTCTGCAAACAGCGATACCCCTTCGACAAGACGCAAGCCCATGGACAGGCGCTCTACCAGTTGCGCTTCTTCATCCAGCACTTCCGATGTTTCAACCCCGGCGCCTTTCTCAACGGTATGGCTGAGGTAGTGCTCAGGTCGATTCAGGGTTTTCGTCGCGACGCGTTTTCCGTCAACGGTAAGGCGGCCATGGGCGCCGGGGCCGACGCCGATATAATCCTGGTAGCGCCAGTAGATCAGGTTGTGGCGGGATTCATGACCGGGCCTTGCATAATTCGATATTTCATAAGCGCTCATCCCGGCTTCCGCGGTCATTTCAGCGGCGATCTCGAATTGCCGGGCGCCGCGCTCTTCCGCCGCCGGCGCCCACCGGCCGCTATCGACCTGCTTTGCAAAGGCGGTCCCTGGTTCGATTGTTAATTGGTAGAGGGATAAATGCGTTGGAGAAAAGCCGAGCGCATGGCGAAGCGTATTACGCCAGTCTTCGTCGCTTTGATCCGGTAGTGCGAAGATCAGATCGAAGGTCGACTTCGGAAAGATCTTTGCCGCCGATGCGATAGCGCGCTCTGCGGCGGCCGCATCATGATCGCGGCCCAGAAATTTTAGCGCTGCATCATCGAAGGATTGAATCCCTAGGGAGAGACGATTGACGCCGGCGGCGGCCAGCACGCGCATGGCGTTTTCGTCTGCGTCATTGGGATTGGCCTCAAGCGTGATCTCAACCTGCTCGTCGAGCCCGAACTTTGTCGCCGCCGCGGCGATGATGGCTTCTATGACGGCAATGGGCGCTAGCGATGGGGTGCCGCCGCCGAAATAAATGCTGGTGAGCGGTCGTTGTTCGATGCAGGCTGACCAATAGGCGAGATCGGCGATGAGCGCGTCCGACCATGCCGCGGCGTCTATCGGGCGGGCGCGGTAGACGTTGAAGTCGCAATAAGGACAGATTCGCGCGCAGTAGGGCCAGTGAACATAGAGCCCGAGCGGCGTCATACTTTTATCAGGCATGCCGCTTCGAGTTGCGCGAAGGCGCGGGCGCGGTGGGACATGGCGTGCTTCTTCGCCGGGTCCATTTCACCGAAAGTCTGGCCATGGCCGTCCGGCGTGAATATCGGATCATATCCGAACCCTCGCTCGCCTTTGGGGGGGAAGGCGAGCATGCCCGCAACCTCCCCGATAAAGCTTTCCTCATGGCCGTCTGGCCAGGCAAGACACAGCGCGCAGACGAATTTGGCCGAAAAGTCGCTTGCGGCCTTGTCCGATAGCGCTTGTTCCACCTTGGCCATTGCG
>CAMYNO010000322.1 GCA_947259815.1 uncultured Parvularculaceae bacterium | reverse complement strand
TTCATAGACCTCCTTGTACCCAACCGAATCTAGGAGGTCTGCAATGCATTCCACGAGTTTTCCCAAAACCGGCTTCGTCCGAATCAACCAAATTCTTGCGCCGGCCGGGCCTATTCCCATTTCGAAGTCGTCATGGTGGGCCGGCGTTAAGGACGGGCGTTTCCCCCAGCCGGTAAAGCTGGGCCCAAGAACGACCGCATGGCGCGCCGAAGAAATTCGGGCTTTGTACGAGCAAGAGGATGGGGAATAGTGGCGAAGCGCTTCAACGCGCGCGCCCTCAAAAAGCATCACAGCTACACGATTGCGGAAGCGGCGGAACAATTGGGCGCCCACCCGCAAACAGTGCGCGCATGGATAAGAAATGGTCTGCCTGTCCTTGCGGAAAAGACGCCGCATTTGATCCTAGGCGACCATATTCAAACTTTTCTAAAGGGAGATGCGACGCGCCGGCGAAGGCCGCTTGGGCCCGATGAACTTTACTGCCTCACCTGCAAAGGCGCAAAAACCCCGGCGGGAAAGATGGCGGATTTTATTGAAATGGCGCCGGCCCGAGGCCGCCTGACAGGTATTTGTCCGGACTGTGAGGGCATGTGCAACCGGTTTGCGGTGAAATCCCAATTACCTGCAATTGCACCGAATCTGATCGTCGATCTTCGGAGTGCGGAGTTGAGCCTAAAGGAACCTGAAAAGGCCGCCTGAAGGACTCACTTTCTTAAGGAACAGGACACATGCGAAAATACTGCGAGGAAAACGAACGCATGAAGCGGCTTTATTTCCGTCATCTTCGCCATGCGGACGGGAAAGACGGAGCAACGATTGACAAGGTTGCCGCGGCGCTCGCTCGCTTCGAGGCGTCTTCTCGTTACAAGCCCTTCAGGGCTTTCCATATTGATCAGGCAGTCGCGCTTAAGGCGGAGCTTGCCAAAGCGAAAAACCCGAAGACAGGGAAGCCGCTCAGCAAGGCCACCGCCAGTGCGACACTTCGCAGCGTAAAAGCGTTCTTTCAGTGGTTATCGTATCAGTCCGGCTATAAATCACGCATTCGCCTTCCGGATACCGAATATTTCAACCTATCCGCCAAGGACGAGGCCGTTGCTCATGCTTGTAGAGAAACGCCGTTCCCGTCTATGGACCAAGCGCTCCACGCATTCCGACAGATGCCTGCTGGCGGCGACATTGAGATGCGCAATAAGGCTCTCCTGGCTTTCCTGATTTTGACCGGGGTTCGCGTCGCCGCCGCCGCGTCCTTGAAACTGAAACATATAGATCTTGTGGAAGGTCAGATATTTCAGGACGCCCGCGAAGTGCATACGAAGGGTTCAAAAACGATCTACACGACCCTGTTTCCGGTCGCAGATGACGTGCGTGATTGTTTCGACCGGTGGGTGGTTCATTTGCGCGAAACAATGCTTTTCGGTTCGGACGATCCGTTGTTTCCCAAAACCGCCGTCTCCAACACTGCTTCGCAAGCCTTTGCAGCGACCGGCGTGAAGCGCGCCCATTGGGCCACTGCGGCGCCGATCCGAAAGATCGTGGGCGACGCTTTTGAGGCCGGCGGGCTGCCGCGATTCGGCCCGCACACGTTTCGGAGAACTTTGGAGCAGTGGGGAGCGACGCGCTACGTCACCCCAGAGGCATTTAAGGCATTTTCGCAAAATCTGGGGCATGAAAGCGTTCTGACGACATTCACCAGCTATGGGCAGGTAAGTCGCGCACGACAGGCGGAGATAATCAAATCCGCCAGCGAGTAACTTTGGTCCGATACAATATTATGAAGTCCTTTTATTTGTTCTCGCGCCGGCTCAGGTTATGCCTCTGAAACGGCAATCGGCGAGGAAAATGACAGAACCAAAGAAAAACGGCGGAGACATGGATTTTGCCGCGGACCTCTTCAGGGCCGCTGACAAGATGCGCGGCAATCTGGAGCCGTCCGAATATAAGCATGTCGCCCTTGGGCTCATCTTCCTGAAATACATTTCGGACGCCTTTGAGGTGCAGCACCAAAAATTGGAGGCGCAAGAATACGCCGACCCGGAGGACCCGGAGGAGTATCTCGCCGAAAACGTCTTCTGGGTGCCGAAGGCGGCGCGATGGTCTTACCTACAGGCCAACGCAAAGCGCGCCGAAATCAAGCTGGAGAACGGCAAGAAGGTCGACATCGGCGGGCTCATCGACAACGCTATGGAGGCGATTGAGAAAGTCCCCTCCAACGAGCGGCTCAAAGGTGTGCTTCCGAAAATTTACGCCCGACCTGCGCTCAACAAGACCATGCTCGGGGAGTTAATCGACCTCTTCTCCAACATCCCGATGTATGACGACATGGACAAAGCGCGCGACGTGATCGGGCGCGTCTATGAATATTGCCTGTCGATGTTCGCAGCGAATGAGGGCAAGCGCGGCGGCGAGTTTTTAACACCTCGCTCGGTCGTCAAAACGCTTGTTGCCATGCTGGAGCCTTATAAGGGCCGGGTCTATGACCCGTGCTGCGGCTCAGGCGGCATGTTCATCCAGTCCGAGAAATTCATCGAAAGTCACGGCGGGCGCACCGACGACATCGCAATCTATGGTCAAGAGATCAACAACACGACCTACCGCCTCGCGATGATGAACCTCGCCGTTCACGGTATTGAGGCGGACATCCGCTGGAACAATGAGGGCAGCTTCCACCGCGACGAACACCCGGACCTCAAAGCCGATTTCATCCTCGCTAATCCGCCGTTCAATATTTCCGACTGGGGCGGCGATCGGCTGGTTGATGACGCGCGCTGGAAATTCGGCAAGCCGCCTGCGGGCAACGCCAACTACGCGTGGCTGCAACACATCATCCACCACCTTGCCCCGCGCGGCACGGCGGGCGTCGTGCTCGCCAACGGCTCCATGTCGTCTCAGCAATCGGGCGAAGGCGACATCAGAAAGGCGATGATCGAGGCGGATGTGGTCGACGCCATGGTCGCCCTGCCCGGGCAACTTTTTTATTCAACGCAAATTCCGGCCTGCCTATGGATACTGGCGCGCAACAAAACCGCCAACGGCCACCGTGACCGGCGCGGCGAAATTCTATTCATCGACGCCCGCAAACAGGGCCACATGATCGACCGTGTGCGTAGGGAATTTTCCGGCGACGACATCGCGAAAATCGCCGGAGCCTATACACGCTGGCGCGCAAATGAACCGGAAACGCCGTATGAGGACGTTCCGGGATTTTGCAAGGCGGTGGAATTTGAGGAAGTGCGCAAGCACGGGCATGTACTGACCCCAGGGCGGTATGTAGGCGCATCAGACATTCCCGACGACGATACCCCATTCGAGCAGAAGTTTAGCCGCTTCTCCGAAGCGCTTTTTGAACAATTCGAGACCGGGCGGCACTTGGAAATTGATATTAGGTCGGCGCTCGGCAGGCTTGTTAGGAGTGGTAGTGATGCCTAGCCATTGGCGGCAATCGACATGGGGCGACGAGATTTCTCTAAACTACGGCAAGGCAATACGGGGG
>CAMYNO010000321.1 GCA_947259815.1 uncultured Parvularculaceae bacterium | reverse complement strand
GAACCTCCCCGGCAACCCCGGAGGCAATTTGGTTGGGGTTATGCAGCCATAGCGGATTGCGGCTGTGCTGAATAGAAGTTGTTCTCTGCCTCTGCGGGCGGGATGTGTCCGATGCGCTCCAGGAGCCTCCTGTTATTGAACCAGTCGACCCATTCGAGCGTGGTGTATTCGACGGCATCGAAGGACTTCCATGGTCCGCGCCGATGAATGAGTTCGGTCTTGAACAGACCGATAATCGTCTCGGCCAATGCGTTGTCGTAACTGTCGCCAACACTGCCGACAGAGGGCTCCAGACCCGCCTCGGCGAGGCGCTCGGTATACCTGATCGAGACATACTTGCTGCCGCGATCGGAGTGATGCACGAGGCCACTTCCACTTATCGGCCTTCGGGCATGAACTGCCTGTTCCAGGGCATCTAAAGCGTGTCGCCTTTTATCAGATTCATGATTTCGTTTTGTAGCGAACTCTGATTCCCTTTGTTTTTTACAAGGAGGGTCTTTTGGGCAAGCCACATCCTATTGAGTTGCGTGAGCGCGTTGTCGCTTTTGTTGAGGAAGGTCACAGCCATCGGTTTGCGGCGACGCATTTTCGGGTATCGCCGCGATTTGTAAACGACATGGTGATTTTGAAACGCGAGACGGGCTCTCTTGCGCCGAAACGGCAGGGCCATGGCGGAGCCGGTAAGTTGAAAGGGCATAGCGAATGGCTGCGTGAACGCACGGCGGCGAACGGCGATCTGACGCTGGATGAATTGTGCGTTGAGCTGGCGGGGCGCGATGTGTGCGTTCATCGCTCCAATGTTGGCCGCGCGCTGCACCGCCTTGGCCTCAGCCATAAAAAAACCACTTCGAGCCGTTGAGCAATTACGCCCGGACGTTGCCGCCCAGCGTGATTTGTGGATCAACCGGCGCCGTCCCTTCTTCGCCAAGGCGTTGGCGCGGCTGGTCTTTATCGATGAGACATCAACCAACACCAAGCTCACCAAACGCACAGGCTGGGCTCCAAAGGGAGAGCGCTATAAAACCCATGCGCCTTTTGGCTCATGGCAAACACAAACCTTTATCGCCGCATTGCGATGTCATGAATTGACGGCGCCCTGGATCATCAATGCGCCCATGAACAAGCAGCTGTTTGAAGTTTATGTTGAAACCCAACTTGCGCCAACGCTTCAACCCGGCGATGTGGTGATCCTCGACAATGTCGCCTTCCACAAAAGCCAAAGAGCCGAAGATTTGATCAATGCCCGCGGCGCCTGGCTTTTGTTCCTGCCGCCTTACTCTCCTGATCTCAACCCGATCGAATTGGCCTATTCAAAACTCAAAGCCCTGTTGCGAAAACACGCCGCACGAACTTTCGATGCCATTTGCGACGCTCTGGGCGAGATATGCGATCTATACACATCAAAAGAGTGCATGAACTTTTTCAAAGAAGCAGGATATGAAACAGATTAAACGCGATAGGCTTTAGGACGAAGCTCGCATGCGCCGTGCGGCTGACCCGCCAACCGACGATCCGCCTTGCAAAGGCGTCGATGACAAAGGCGACATAATCGAAGCCGCTCGAGGTCGAGATATAGGTGAAATCGCTGACCCACAAGCTGTTTGGCGCAGGCACACAGAAGTTCCGGTTCACCTTGTCCATCGTGCATGGTGCGCCTGCTTCGGGAATGGTCGTGCGGACCTTCTTGCCCCGAACAGCACCCGACAAGCCCATCTCCCGCATCAGGCGTTCGACCGTGCAGCGGGCAACAGCAATGCCTTCGCGGTTCAGCTGCCGCCAGACCTTGGGTGCGCCATAGACGCGGAAGTTATCCTTCCAGACCCGCCTGATCTCTGATCTCAACATCGCGTCGCGCTGCACACGCGGCGGCGCCGTCTCCGGCTGGCGAATACGTCTTGCGTGCTCGTAATAGCTGGATGGGGCAATTGGCAGCACTCTGCAAATTGGCTCGACCCCATACTGATCCCGGTGGTCCTCAATGAACCGGATCATGTCTTCGACCGGCAGTCGAGCTCTGCCTGTGCGAAATAAGCTGAGGCCTTGCGGAGTATCTCGTTGGCCTGGCGGAGCTCACGATTCTCACGTTCCAAAGCCTTGATCCAATCTCGGTCCTCGCTGGTCGGCACGATCTGCTTCCCAGCATCGCGCTCAGCCTGCGTCACCCAGTTGTGCATCGTCTGTGCACTACATCCGATCTTGCCGGCAATCGACACGATCGCCGCCCATTGCGACCCTTACTCATGGCGTTGCTGCTCCACCATCCTTACGGCGCGCTAACGCACCTCAGCCGAATACCGCCCCCGTCTCGTTCTCTCTGTCATGGCTCCAATCTCTTAAGAAGAGGAGCCTCCGGCAAACCCGGGGAGGTTCAGGCCGGGTTATTATATAAAACAGTCGGTTACATTCAGAACACGTTGATTAGGTCGCGCTCAAAAACGCCTAACCGCATTCAAGAACGGGAAACATTACTCCAATTCCACCAACAAATCCTTTGCGTCAACCTGGTCGCCAGCAGCAACGGCAATGCGCTTGACCACACCGTCGGTCTCCGCGGCGACTTTCACTTCCATCTTCATGGCTTCGAGAATAACGAGCGTTTCACCCGCCTTCACCATGTCGTTTAACGTGATACGAATTTCCGTGACAGCGCCTGGCATAGGAGCGCCCACCGAATTGAGGTCACCGGGTTCCGCCTTTTTGTGATTGACGAGCTTGTCTTCGCGTGAAGCGTCGCGGACATTGATGGTCCGTGGCTGTCCATTGAGGGAAAAGAAGACGCGTGCTCGCCCCTCTTCGTCAGCGTCGGAGACCGACTGGCACTGAATGATCAGCGTCTTGCCATGTTCGATCTCGACAGAGATCTCCTTTTCCGGCGGCAGGCCGTAAAAGAACTCATCCGTCGGCAACACGCTCATATCGCCATAGTCGCCGCGGAACTTCGCGAAGGCGGCGAACACTTTCGGATAAAGAAGCGCTGAAGCGAGATCATTATCGCTGACGGCGACGCCCAGCGCTTCAGCGGTTTCCTCGCGTTTGGCCTCTAGATCCACTGACGGCATGTGTTTGCCGGGCCGGTCGGTGATCGGCGTCGCGCCTTTCAGGATTTTCTGTTGCAGCGCTTTCGGAAAGCCGCCATGGGGCTGGCCGAGATCGCCATGGAAGAAAGATACTACCGATTCCGGGAATGAAATGTCTTTATTCGGGTTTTCAACATCCGCGCGCGTCAGTCCGGCCGACACCATAGATAGCGCCATGTCGCCGACAACCTTGGAGCTCGGCGTGACCTTGACGATATTGCCGAACATCTCGTTGACGTCCGCATAAGCCTGCGCCACCTCATGCCAGCGCTCCCCTTCGATACCGAGAGAGCGCGCCTGTTCGCGCAAGTTCGTGAACTGGCCGCCCGGCATGGCGTGAAGATAAACCTCCGATGCGCCGGAACGCACGTCACTTTCAAAGGCGGCGTAGAGATCGCGCACCGCCTCCCAGTAAAAACTCAACTCGCGGATCGACTTGTCATCAAGGCCGGGATCGCGCGCACCGCCTTCGAGCGCGGCGACAATGGAGCCGAGCGGCGGCTGCGCCGTCAGCCCGCTCATGGAATCGAGCGCCGCATCGACAATATCGGCGCCGGCGTCGACAGCCGCCAGCACAGAGGCCGAGGAGGCACCGCTGGTGTCATGGGTATGGAAGTGGACGGGCAGTGATGTTTCTTCTTTCAATGCCGCCACGAGCAGCTTCGCCGCGCGCGGTTTGGCGACGCCCGCCATGTCCTTGATCGCCAGCATATGGGCACCATGCGCCTCAAGGTCTTTGGCGAGTTTCAGATAGTAATCGAGCGTGAACTTTGTTTCATGCTCGCTCGTCAGATCGCCGGAATAACAGATCGCGGCCTCACACACGGCGCCGGTCTTCTGAACCGCCTCCATGGCCACATACATATTCTCCGCCCAATTGAGGGAATCGAAGACGCGGAAAATATCGACGCCCGTATCCGCGGCGCGTTCCACAAAATACTGCACCACATTGTCCGGATAGTTCGTGTAGCCGACCGCATTCGAGGCGCGCAGCAGCATCTGCAACGGGATATTCGGCGCCGCTTCGCGAAGCAACTCCAGCCGCCGCCATGGGTCTTCTTTCAGGAAGCGCATGGCGACGTCAAAAGTCGCGCCACCCCAGCATTCCAGCGAAAAGAGATTGGGCAAACGCCGCGCATAATGGGGTGCGGCCTGAACCATGTCGTAAGTCCGCATGCGCGTCGCCAGAAGCGACTGATGCGCGTCGCGCATGGTCGTGTCGGTAACAAAAACCTGTTTTTGCTCGCGCACCCACTTGCCGAAGGCGGCAGGACCGAGCTCTTTCAGCTTATCGCGCATACCGGCCGGGATAGGACTGCCCGCCACATCCGGCAGAACGGGGTCTACATGGCGCGCCGGCTCCGCCCGGCCCTTTACTTCCGGATTGCCGTTGACATTGACATCAGCGAGGAAGCGCAAAAGCTTTGTTGCGCGGTCCTTGCGTTTGGGAAACGCGAACAACTCCGGCGTCTCGTCGATGAACCGCGTCGTATACTCATTCGAGCGGAACTTCGGATGATTGACGAGGTTTGCAAGGAAGACGAGATTAGTGGCGACGCCGCGAATGCGGAACTCGTTCAAAGCCCGCGACATGCGATTGATCGCTTCCTCCGGCGTCGGCGCCCAGGCGGTCACTTTCTCCAGCAGCGAGTCATAGAACCTCGTCACCTGCGCACCCGCATAGGCCGTGCCGCCGTCGAGGCGGATGCCAAAACCTGTCGCGCCGCGATAGGCGACGATACGGCCGTAATCGGGAATGAAGTTTTCTTCCGGATTCTCTGTGGTCACCCGGCATTGCAGGGCGTGACCATTGAGATGAATGTTCTCCTGCGCCGGGATCCCGCTTTCCGGCGACCCGATCGCCTGTCCTTCCGCAATCCGGAATTGCGCCTTGACGATGTCAACGCCGGTGACCTCTTCGGTCACCGTATGCTCCACCTGGATGCGCGGATTGACCTCGATAAAATAGAAGGCGCCCGTCTCCGCATCCATTAGGAACTCGACGGTGCCGGCATTGTTATAGCCGACCTCGCGACCAAGCTTCAGAGCCAAACTGCAAAGCTCCTGACGCTGATCATCATCAAGATAAGGCGCTGGCGCCCGCTCCACTACTTTCTGGTGGCGGCGCTGTACCGAACAGTCGCGCTCGAAAAGATGCAACAGATTGCCATGAAAATCGCCAATAATTTGCACTTCCACATGGCGCGCATGGCGCACAAGCTTTTCGAGATAAACATCGCTCTTGCCGAAAGCGGACAAGGCTTCGCGTTTTCCCGTTTCCACGGCCGAGAGCAGCTCCGTCTCATTTTCAATGACGCGCATACCGCGCCCACCGCCGCCCCAGCTCGATTTCAGCATCAAGGGATAGCCGACGCCGGCGGCGATTTTTTTGATCTCAGCTTCGTTGTCGGGCAAGGCGCCGCTCGCCGGCACAACGGGCACACCCGCTTTTTTGGCGATAGCGCGCGCCGATACCTTGTCGCCAAGCGCACGCAAGATCGACGGTGACGGCCCGATAAAGACGATCCCCTGTTCGGCGCAGCGTTCCGCAAAGTCTGGGTTTTCAGACAAAAATCCGTAACCGGGATGAACGGCGTCGGCGCCGGATTTGCGCGCAACGCGCAAAATATCTTCTATGTCGAGATACGCTTTGACCGGCCCGACCCCCGCGCCGACCTGATAGCTTTCATCTGCCTTGAAGCGATGCAGTGCAAGGTTGTCTTCCTCGGCGTAGATCGCCGCGGTCTTGATCCCGAGCTCCGCCGCCCCGCGCATTACCCGGATGGCGATTTCACTTCGGTTTGCAACGAGAAGCTTTTTTATTCTCCTGGGGTTCATCATTGTTCCTTTGGCCTGCCAAATCGAACTGATCAGAAATATCTGGCGGGCCAAACGAGCTGCGCAAAGCTGCGATCAGGCCGACACATTCGCAAAACCTCCTCGCTAGATGCTCGGCACGTGACGACAATGCGGCCTGCCGAGGCCCACGCGGTCAGTCACGCGTAAGAAAGTCGGAGACCAGGAGATTGAAACGGTCCTTGTGTTCAATCTGAGTCCAATGTCCGCATTTGCCGAAAAGATGAACTTCGGATGTCTTGATGAGATCGAACAGCCGCAGGCTGTTGCTCATAGGAAGGACGCGGTCTTCGCGCCCGTGCAGGATCAGCGTCGGACAGGCAATTTTCGCAATCTCTTCTTCTGGCGTCGCGAGCGCCGTGATGTGCTGTTGGCGCGGCGCCGGGAACATTGCGCTGAAGGCCTCGTGAAAGCCCGGCTGGATGCTTGCCCGGTAGCGCATTTCGGCAAGCTCGTCTGAGACGAGCGAATTGTCATAGGCAAAGATATCGAGCATCGCGCGCATAGCCTTAACAGACGGCTCATAACCCCATACCTTGTCGAGCGCGTCGGTCAGCTCAAACTCAAGACCTGCCGCGCCCATCAGCACCATGCGACGGACCCGGTCCGGGTGATGAACCGCCATGGAAAGCGCGAGCGCGCCGCCGAAAGAATTGCCGATGATATCAAATTCCTGAAATTCAAGGGCATCGGCAAGCTCCATCAGATGCCCACGCCAGCGCGTCATATTGTAAACGCCGTCCGCCGGCCGCTCTGTATATCCGAAGCCCAGCATGTCCGGCGCAATTGCGCGCACGTGTTGCGAGAGCGTCGGCAGGTTGAGCCGCCAATTCGCCCAAGCCGTCACGCCAGGGCCAGAGCCATGGATCAAGATCACCGGGCGTCCTTCGCCTATATCGTGATAATTGGTCTTAACGCCGCCAGCATCAATGGTTTTTCCGATCTCCGGATTACCGCTCATTGTTCTATCCTTTTTCGCCGCCGCTTGCTAATTTTGCGCGTTCGTCCGCCTTCGAAACGCCCGCAGCGGCAAAATGTTCTGGCGGCACTTCCCTTATAATGACCCGTACGGACTGAATAGGCGCATCAATCGCGCGCACAGCCGCATCGGTCAGTTCACGGATCAACGCTGTTTTCTTTTCCGGCGTGCGGCCTTCCAACAGGGTTACATCGATAATCGGCATGTTTTCACTCCTCCACATTGATAGAGACGCTGCCGAGATCTTGCACCTCAAGGCTGATCGTCTCTCTGACGCTCGCCGGATGCGCCGCCGTCGCGCCCCCGGCCATGACGATATGGCCGGGCTCCAAGGTCTCGCCCCATTCTGCGGTCATGCGCGCGGCCATCACGAGCGAACGCACGGGGTGACCAAGGATCGCCGCAGAGGAGCCGATCTCTTTCGGCCGCCCGTTCACCGACAGCACCATGCCAAGATTGGCGATGTCGATTTCCGGTGAACGCCAGCCGCCGATCACGAGACCAGAAGACGAAGTATTGTCAGCGACGACGTCTGGCAGCGAAAACTTGAAGTTCTCGTAGCGGCTGTCGATTACCTCCATTGCCGGCGCGATCGCCTCAACCGCCGACATCGCCTCCAGCGCAGAAACCTTACCTGACAGCCGTTTTTTCAGGAGGAACGCGACTTCCGGCTCAAGCCTTGGATGTACAAAGGCCGATTTCTTCAAAACGCCGCCCTCTTCCAGCAGCATTGCGTCGGTCAGCCGACCCCAGGCCGCCTCCTCCACGCCGACTTGCACCATCTTCGCGCGGCTGGTCAGTCCCATCTTGACACCGATGCGGTTTTCGCCGCGCGCAATTCGTCGCGCCACTGACAAGGCCTGGATTGCGTATGCATCGGAAACCGACAAATCCGGATAGCCTTTCGTCAACTGCGGGATCGCGCGCGCCTCGCGCTGCGCTTCGTCAACGACAACTGCCAACTCCTCAAGACCCGCCATTTACGCCGCCCCCGCCTGGTCGCGCTCTTTCAGGATATCGAGCGCCACATCGACGATCATATCCTCCTGACCGCCGACCATGCGGGGGCGGCGTAAATGGCGGGTCTTGAG
>CAMYNO010000320.1 GCA_947259815.1 uncultured Parvularculaceae bacterium | reverse complement strand
CTGCATTTCGCCGGCCTGTTTCATGATTTTTCCGATATCCATAATCGTCAGCCCTTCTGGTTTTCTCGCCGCTCGCGCAATACGCTGAGCACTATATCGTCATCCGGATCTTCCGGCGGGTCTTCTTCAAATTCATCCGGCGCAGGATCGACCGGCGCCTGCGCCTCTTTAACGCTCGTTACCTTCGCGCCGGGAAAAACCTCCAGCGCTTTTTTCACAAGCGGGTCCGCCATCACCTCTGCGTAACGCTGATCGCGCAGCGACATCGCGCCGCCCGCGCGGTCCGTCACCGAGACCATCCATTGTTCCCCCGTCCAGTCTTTCAGGCGGCGGATCAGGCGCCCGGGCAAGGTGTCGGGCGCGCCTTCGGCGAGGCGCATTTCAATATGCCCCGTCTCAAACCGCACGATATGGACGTAGGATTCAAGCTCGGTGCGAAGCTTGGCGTCGCGCATCCGGCCCGCCAGACGCGTCACATCCTCAATGCTGTTCAACTGAATGTTCTGGGCAGAGGGTTCACGGCGCAAAGGCGGCTCGACGTCAATGACCGTGACAGGGTCAGCCGGTGCGGCGGCGCGTTCTGTCTGTCGCGACGCCGGGCTTACTGCGCGTTGGCCGGCGCCGTTAGAATTTTTTTTTAGGGCTCTGAGCGCTTCGTCCGGGGTCGGAAGGTCGGCGGCAAAGCAAAGGCGGATCAGGGCCATCTCACCGGCGGCGGCCGGGTCGGGGGCCGCATTCGTCTCCGCCAGACCTTTCATCAGAAGCGACCAGGCCCGCGTCAGCGCATTCAGTTCAAGACCATCCGCCATTTCTTTTGCGCGCCCTGCATCGGCTTCGCCGGCGGGCCCGTGCACCGCCGCCTCCGCCCCCGCTGCTTTGATCCGCGTCAGCAGATGAACGACATCAAGCATGTCGCGCAAAATCACCGCGGGCTCCGCGCCGCTATCATACTGACCGGCAAAGGCGTCCAGCGCCGCTTTCGCCTCACCCTTCAGGCAGGCGCCGACAAGATCCCAGACCTGTGTGCGGTCGGCGAGACCAAGCATGTCGCGGATTACCTCCGCGCCAATCTCGCCATCGCCTTCGGTCGATTTGTGCTGAACGATTGCCTGATCGAGAATCGACAGCGCGTCACGCACGGACCCTTCCGCCGCGCGGGCGATCATCGCCAGCCCGTCGCGCGAAACAGCAACGCCTTCCTTCTCGCTTATAGCAGCAAGGTGATTATTCAGCGTTTCCGGGTCGATGCGTTTCAAGTCGAAACGCTGGCAACGCGACAGCACCGTCACCGGGACTTTACGAATTTCCGTTGTCGCAAAAATAAACTTCACATGGGGCGGCGGTTCTTCCAGCGTCTTCAAAAGCGCATTGAAGGCCGCCGTCGAGAGCATGTGCACTTCATCGATGATGTAGACTTTGTAACGCGCTTCGACCGGGGCGTATCGGACGCCCTCTATCAGTTCGCGGATATCGCCGACGCCGGTGCGCGAGGCCGCATCCATTTCCAGCACATCGGGATGGCGACTCTCGGCGATGGCCTGACAGTGGCGCCCCTCTTCAGCCATCTGCATTTGCGGGCCATTGTCGGCGCCGTCGGGCCCGACATAGTTGAGCGCACGCGCCAGAATGCGCGCGGTGGTCGTCTTCCCGACGCCGCGCACCCCGGTGAGAATATAGGCGTGGGCGATCCGGTCGGCGGCGAAAGCATTGCTGAGCGTTCGCACCATCGCTTCATGGCCGATCAGGTCGTCAAAGCTTTGCGGGCGATATTTCCGCGCCAGCACCTGATAAGGCGCCGAACGCGTTTCACCCTTTTCCGCATCACCGACAAGATCACTCATATGGCCTTATCGATTAGCGCGGCGGGCAAGGGCGCGGCAAGGCCGGCGTCAGGATGTTTTCCCCAGCCGCTGTTGATACGCGCGATCAAGCGCGGGATCATATTGAAATACATCGCCAATGCTGATCCCGAAGACTGTTGCAATGCGGAAAGCAATTTCAAGCGATGGCGAGTATTTGCCCTTTTCAATTGCAATGATCGTCTGACGCGTCACGCCAACCCGGTCAGCGAGTTGCGCCTGGGTCATCTCAGCGGCGTTAAATCTCAACGCGCGAATAGTGTTGGCGATTGCTTTCAGCGCCTTACACCCCGCGCCGATAAAGCAATATCTGCCAGACCGCCTTCGCCATTTCCGAAGCGATAAGGCCAAGGAAGAAAATATTCGCATAGACAAGATCGCCGGAATGGATCGCGTAAATCGCACCGCTGATTGCAAATACTCCAAGAATAACGCCGCCGATCCTGTCGCCGAATAACTCAATTCGCTTGTCGCGTTCGTCTTCGACCTCCTCCGATTTCTTCGGCAGGAAAATCGCGAGGGCAATATGCGCTGTGACGTAAAGGCCAATAAAACCGAACACGAACAGGATCATGTTTTTCGGTGAGCCGACATCAAGGCTTTGCGCCTCAAAGAGCGGGGCCGCGTAAAGCAGCCCCAGCCACCCGAACAGGATCAACAACACCCAGGTCGAAATCTCTTTGAAACTCATAATATCCCCTCTCACCCAACCACGATGAGAATGTAAGATTTATTTTACATTCTGTCAACATTTTTGGACATTATATACTTGACAAACCCATGAGGAATGGCTAGATTTCTCCTACGATTCGGAG
>CAMYNO010000319.1 GCA_947259815.1 uncultured Parvularculaceae bacterium | reverse complement strand
GCAGTCAACATCGCAGCGCTCTCGGCAAACAGCGTTGCAATATTTCCAAGGACCGCAACGGCAATGCCGAATCCAGCGGCAATGCGCCAGCCGATCCGTCCGGACCAGAACATCGCTGCAATCGCGGCAAGCGAATTCCCCGCCAGTTCCGCCGCCACGACCGAGCCAACTTCAACACCGGAAAAATCCCGACGCTCCATCAGGCTGCCGACAAATAGCGGCTCGATCATGAACATGCTGGCGCCAATTGCGGCATAAACCGCCGCCGCCAGGATGGTTACTTTTTTGTCAAAAAATGACCGGGCTTGCGTGTCCGTCATGGCTGCGGCCCGACCGCCGCCGCCAGGCCCTCTAAAAGGTGTTGCGGTATAGCGGCGGCGGTGGGCGTTTTCGCCCATCCGTCTTCATAAGGGCAACAGAAATCGACACTGGCCTTGACATGAGCGATGCGCCAGCCTTCGTCCGTGCGGGAATAGACCTCCTCATATTGCCCACACGCCCAAAAAGCGCGCTCGCCTTCCGGCAATACAGAATGAATGAGCTGCAAAAGCCGCCAATGACCATGCGCTTCATCACCCTTGATCTCAATCGTCGGGCTAAACGCCAGATGCTGGTTAAGCTTCAAGCCTTTCCAGAAATGCCGGTGCAGCTTGAAGAGTGCTGCGCGGCCTCGCACGACGCCTAAGTCTTCTCCCTCGTCGAGAATGGCGTCCTTGGTAAACAGGGCGGCGAATTTTTGCGCTGCGCCGTCGGAATTTTCATCGGCATAAAGACAATATTGCGCCTTTAACTGGCGGATTTCGTCGAGATCCTCCAGTCGCTGTACGCGCGCGGCAAGATCGGTCATGCTAGAAAAACTCCAATTGAGGTTACAGGCCCGGCGCAAGCCCGCCGGCGACCGGCAACGCGACGCCGGTGAGATAACTCGATTGCGGCGAAGCGAGATAAACAACAGCGTCGCCGATCTCCAGTGGGTCCGCCCAGCGCGCGCCCAGCGCTACATCGCCGGCGAGCCGCTCCATCACCGCCTCTTGCGTTTCGCCCGGCTGTTGAAACAGCGTGATTTCTTCGCGCCCCATATCCGTGAGCACCATGCCCGGGCAGACAGCATTGACGCGAATGTTTTCGGGTCCGAGTTCCGCCGCCAGGCTCTTTGTCAGCCCGACAACGGCGAATTTGGTTGCGCAATACGCCGTCAGTCGCGCAATCGCGCCAAGCCCGGCGAGCGAGGCGTTGTTGACGATGGCGCCGCCGCCCCGCTCTCGCATGGCCGGCAAACTTGCACGGACAAGATTAACGACGCCCATGACATTGATGTCAAAAGAACGCCGCCACGCATCGTCGCCGATCTCTTCAAAAACGCCGGCGCCGCCGGGATAGCCGGCATTGTTAAAGACGATGTCGAGACCGCCGAAGGTTTCGGCGGCCCTGGCCGCCGCATCGCCCGCGTCATTGGAAGACGTAACGTCAAGCGCGCAACAAGCGGCCTCATGGCCCGCCGCCGCAAGCTCGTCCCGGCGCGCGCCAAGCGCATCCGACGCCGCAGCAAGATCCGTCACCATGACCGACGCCCCCGCCTCGGCGAGACGCCTTGCGGCTGCAAAGCCAATGCCGTCTGATTTGCCGGCGCCGGTCACCAGCGCAACTTTGCCTTTGAGCGGTTTCATGCCGATGGCTCCGCACCGGCGTTTGCGAACCGGTCGAGCACATTTTTGGTGATTTTTTCCGTCATCGGTTCACGCAGTCGCAAGCCGTTCACCCATTCGCAGGTGGCGGCGTTAAGCACCCGGCCTTTCCCGCGTTCGAAGTAAGCCATCATGCCCGCGCCATATTGTATGTTTTCGACATGCTCCGGCGATGCATCGCCATGGATCGCCGTTGCAATGATTTCGCGGTCGCCGTCGCCGGCGTAAAGATAGCCGCCGTCATTACCGTGATCTTCTTCAAAGGAAGACGCAAATCCAAGGGCGAGAATTTGCAAGCCCTCCGGGGCGCCGTCTTCGAAAGTCGGTTCAGGCAAACCATTTTTAAAGGTATAAGCAACGCCGTCGGTCTCATAGGCGAAGATGCGCGCGCCCGCGCCGAAATTATCGCCGTAATAAAGATCGGTTCCGTCAAACACCCAATGTTGGGGGCGAAACACATTGAAGCCGCCGGCATTGCGCGGATTGGCGCCGCCGAGCCGGCAATAAACGCCGCGCGCGCCGGAGAGCCCAAAAGTCGCTGCCGCGGGGCGGTCGATTTCCGGCAGATCCCAGCAGCCGGTAAGGCGCGTCGGCTCCGTCTCCATCAAGGGGTCTTGCGCAGCGCCGGGGCGCAGCGCCGTTGCGGGATGCTTGTAGCAAACTTGCGTCAGTCCGTCCGCTTCCAGACGAACCTGCCACAGGAAATTGCCGCCAAAGCGCGCAACATCGCCGCCACTATCGACATAAGCGTCGACAGCATCGCGCATCTCGCCGCTCCAATATTCGTCATGCCCGACAAACGCGACGCACTCATAGCCCGACAGGATTTCCGGATGGAACTGAAGGTCATACTGCGTCGCATAATCGAGCGCGTAACCGTTCCGTTCCGCCCAGACAACGAAATGCCGCTCAAAGGACGCCCAGCCGGCTGCGGCGTAATATTTGCCAAAACCATTCGCATACGCATATTCGAGATTTGCGTAGCGCGGTGCGGCGCCGATCTCCTGCTCGGTCTCGACGGGAATGCGCGGCGCCCCTTTCGGCAACCAGATTTGCCCACGCTCCCACGGGCGGTGCAGGTGGAGGACAGGACTGAACACATTGTCGTCCGGGCCATTACACACGCCTTCATAATGGTTCGCCCCGCCCCAGGCGTTATAGGCGATCCATGTGCTGGTGGCGCAAACCAGCAGGATCTTTGCTGTTGGCTTTATTGCGCGAACAACAAAAAAGTGGTGCTGCTCGACTTCTTCTCCCGCCTCGTTGCGGGCGCGAATGCGCACTACATATCCGCCCGAACCGATATCCGCAGGCAGCGTCCATTGATGAGCGATCGGCCAGCCGCACCCCACACGATAAGCATCCGCCGGCGTTTCATGACGCGCGCCGGCAAGACCCTTTTGTTCATAAACGATTGTCGGCCGCGCACCGTCGCGGATAACCGCAAGGTCGTATGTGTCGGCGCTGGTGCTCACATGAAAATCGACCCGCTCGCCGGGCGCATAAGAGATGGCATCAGTGTAGCACCAGGCTTCTAGATCTTCGGGATCATCGCTCGGCGCCTCGAAGAAATTGAGGTGGGTCGCTCGAAATCCCTGTCGCCGGCTTTCACACCATCGTCCACGCATCATTTTTTTACTCAGTATGTTTCGAGGCCGGCGTCAAAACCGCCTCCGCGACAATGCGCTCAAGCCTGTCGCTCATGCCAGCGCTTAATCCATCATCGGCAGCGATCAAGGCCGCAGTGACAGGTGCGCTCGCCGATGACGCCAGGAATTGGTAAACGCCGCCAAGCTCGCTGGCGTTGCGAATGGTATCGGTCAACGTCAAAGCCTGGATAAATTCCGCGCCGCCAGTCGATCCGCTCATTTCACTCTCAACGATGCCCGGTAGGACCGCATTAACCCGCACGCCTTTCGCAGCGAGTTCTCCCGCCCAGCTTTTGACCAGCGCATTCACCGCCGCTTTCGATGCGGAATAGGCCGCAAGGCCCGATTTATACGTCGTCGAAGCGGGAGACGATGACACAATCACACTTGAGCCCTCAAACAAATACGCAACCGCATGGCGCATCACATTGGCGACGCCGAAGAAGTTCACTTCGAACGTCGCACGAAATGCCGCCACATCGAGATCATCGATGCGGCCATGGGAAAAATCAACGCCGGCGTTCAGTATGAGCACGTCAATGGCGCCGCCCAAATCCGCAGCGGCGGCTTCTACGCTCGCCCCGCATCCCGGCACATCGACGACATCCATTTCAACAAAATTTGCACCGACTTGGTCAGCGATAGCGCTACCGTCGGCGCGCCGGCCAGTGATGACGACCTTCGCACCAGCGCAAGTGAAATGCCGAGCTAGACCGAGACCGATGCCAGCTGTACCGCCAGTAATCAGAACCCTTTTCCCATCGACGGAAAATTCTGTATCAGTCCCGTCTGGTTTTAAGGCTGGCTTCACTTCGGAAAGCATCCCCGTATTATATTCATATTAGCGAGGCAGCCAAAATGACCGCCTTGCGTATTGTTTCAAAGATCGAGCGTCAATGTGACGAGGAACCGGCGCGGCAGACCGCGGTTGATCTGCGGCCCTGTGCCGAGACCGATATCCTGTCGGACATTGGCGTACTCTTTGTCGAACAGATTATCGATACGCCCCGCCAACTCCCACACTCCGTTCCCGGAGCGATAGGCAAGCCGCGCGCTGGCGAGACCATATCCAGGCTCTTGCAGCGTCGTGTTATTATCCGGCGTGTTAAAGAAGGACGATTGATAGGTGTAAAGACCAAATAGCGAAACTTCGCCACCGAAAAGCGGCTGCACATAGTTGAAGTTTGCGGTAAAAGTATTTTCCGGCGCGTAAATAAGGCTGTTGCCGTCAAGCGCGCCGCCGCCAGTATACTCCGTGCTGACATGCGCGTAACTGGTGTTGAGCGTCAGGTTGTCATTGATCTGATACGTCAATTCCGCTTCACCGCCAAAAATTTCCGCTTCGGCGGCGTTGGTGATGATAATGCCAGCGATGGTCGCGGTCTGAACCTGAATGTCCTTGTAATCGGAATAAAAGGCCGCCGCATTGAATCGCACACGTCGGTCAAAGAGTTCTGATTTCAACCCAAGTTCGTAGGTAAGATTGCTCTCCGGATCGAATGGCGCAAGCTCATCGCCAATGAAGTCGGCATCCACATCGATCGCCGCCGGATTGAACCCGCCGGCTTTGTAACCGCGCGATACGCTTGCATAGGCCATCACATCATCAGTAAAGCGATAATCGACAACGAAGCGCGGCGTGAACTCCGACCAGTTTTCCGTGCTGCATATTGGACCCGGTGTCGTCACAGCGATGAGGCCGAAACCGGCGCTGCCTTCCGAGCAGAAGGCCTTGTCGTCATATGTCCAGCGCAGGCCCGCGGTGACGGAAAGCGCATCGGTAAGGCCCCAGCGCGCATCGCCAAAAATCCCGTAGGAATTATTTTCCCCGTTTAGCGTCGTGCGGTCGCCGGCAATAAGATCGCCCACGGTAAACACGCCCGGCACGGCGACGGTCGTGAAAGCATCAAGAATCTGGGTTTCTTCCAGGTCTTCAAAGAAATAATTGGCGCCGATGAACCAATCGAACGCCCCCGAACTGCCGCCGAGGCGCAGTTCCTGCGAAAAGGTTTTGGCCTGCGTGTCTTCTTGGCGGAAGTTCAACGTGACGCCGCCGCTGATCCCGCCAAGCAGCGCATCAATGGTTGCATCTGCGTTGGAGCCGTCGACATCCTGATCGTAGGTGTAATCGCCCTGGCGGTAGTCCGAAATCGACGTCAGCGAAATCGAATCGCTTAAATCGTAGGTCAGACGAAGGTGGCCGCCGTAATTTTCGAGGGTTTCGCGACCCGGTACATTGGTGGCGATCTGTTCCGGGAAGAAGTCCCCAGGATCAACGGTAGAAAGGCCCGGATTATAAACACCGTTTATATTCGACGATTGATCGCCATAGTTGAACGAAGCAAGGGCCTCAAAGCGGTCTGAAGGGCTAAGGCGCGTGGACACTCTGAAGCTGTCGCCCCGCTGAAACCCCTCTTCCGCGGTGACAACATTCGTCCAGAGACCTTCATATCGATTGCCGAGATAGGCTGCGCGAAGCGCGAAACCGTCGCTCGCCGCAAGGTTGACCGCCGCCTCGTAGCGGCGCTGGCCTTCGTCGCCTACGCCAACGCTAAGACGGGCGGAAGTTTCGTCCGACGGCGTATTGGTGCGCACGGTGATGGCGCCGGCAGCGGCGTTGCGCCCGAACAACGTGCCTTGCGGGCCTTTCAACGCCTCGATCGAGGCAAGGTCAAAAAATGCACCCGTCGCGAGCGTGTTGCGACCGATATAAGCCTCGTCGAGATAAACCGCGACGCTGGGCTCCGAACCGATGGAGAAATCCGTCGTCGAGACGCCGCGGATCGCCCAGAATGTCGTGCTGACCCCTGCCGTCGAACCGGTGACGCCGGCGAGCAACGGGATCGCCTGATCGATGTTGATGATGTTTGTTTCGCGAATAAAATCTGCGCTCAGCGCAGAAACAGCTATCGGCACGTCCTGAGCGCTTTCCTGACGCTTTTGCGCCTGCACGATAATTTCGTCGAGCTGAGCGTTGGATGTTTGCGGCGCGGCGACCGCGATGGCCAGCGCACTTGCGCAAAGAGTATGTTTTTTTCTAATCCAAAAAGAATCTTGGCGCATGACAGGCCCCTCACAGAATCTAACTTCCCGCCTGCAAAGTCGCCCGACTGCCGAGAATATGCACTAGCATGCGTGGCCATGCGTTTATCCACTTCGGCCAATATTGGAAAGCCTTCCTCGACCGTGCAGCACACTAGGGCTTGAGAACTTTGACCGTCGCCGCCAATTGGTCGTCCGCATTCGCCATTCGCTGGTGTCGATTTGACCGACTATATTTTGATAAAATCAGAAGATACACGAAAAATGGGCGATCTCATGTTCAGTGTTCAAGACAAACACGTATTTATTAGCGGCGGCACGCGCGGGATTGGACGCGCTGTCGCGGAGAGTTTATGCGAGCATGGCGCCGAGGTGTCCGTCTCAGGCCGATCCGATGTGGCCATGCCGATGGGAATTTCTGCTTATGCGTGCGATCAATCTGATGAGGCAAGCGTTGAATCCACTCTTGCGGAGATCACAAAAAAATCGGGCCCGCTCGATACGCTAGTTGTTAATGCTGGCGTCACCGACGAGGCTACCCCTCTGTCCATGACCGACTGTGATGCGATGGAACTCGCGTGGCGCACGAATACTCGCGGCGTCGCGCATTTCCTAAAACATGCCGGCGAAGTACTCGCAGACGAAGCCAGCATCATTGTCACTTCAACACCAGCAGCGAATATGGTCTTTCCGGGTTACGCCGCTTACGGAGCGTCAAAATCGGGAATTGACGTTCTCATAAAACACGCGGCGATGGAATATGGCGCCCGTGGCGTCCGCGCGAATATGATCAACCCCGGCACCATACTGACAGACATGCAACCGGAAGACGATGATGAATCGCGAATCTGTCAGGTCGCCACCTGTCTTCGACGCATGGGCCGCGTCGAAGACCTTCTTGGCGCCTATCATTTCCTTGCAAGCGACGCCAGCCGCTATGTGACCGCAACGACAATTACAGTTGATGGCGGCTGGCTTGGCGGCGTCACCCAAGCCGCCGCCAGGCGGCTAGTCGGAGAATGAATCAATGATCAACCTCGAAAAACCCAACGGCCAAGCGCATTACGAACGCGCGCGCCAGATCATTCCCGGTGGTTTGATGAGCAATTTTCGTAAGGAGGAAGGCTATGTGCCAACCTACTTTGCGGGCGGCGAGGGCTCCCGTCTC
>CAMYNO010000318.1 GCA_947259815.1 uncultured Parvularculaceae bacterium | reverse complement strand
GGCAATGCAGACATTATCACAATTTTTCTCGACGCCCTTACGAATCTAAAGGCGCCGCCAGCCAGCATCGGTGAAAGCGGCTTTTTATCCGCAGCGAATATAGCAGCGAATGTATCGTCTTCTGTCGGTCAGGCACGCCTTTCATCCGAAACAAGGCTCGCTGCGTCAAGCGCCCGAGCACAAGGACTACTCGAAGCCGAACTAAGCGCTACCGCCGTAGATTCAGACATAGAACTTCAAAAACTATTGCTAATCGAGCAGGCATACGCCGCGAATGCCCGCGTCATTCAAACTGCGGATGACATGATAAGCCGGCTGTTAGAGCTTTAGTATGACCAACGTTAATTCTCCGAATATCCTGTCTTTCACACGGCTCAGCCGAGCCGTCGCGGATATAAAGGCGCGCGCCGATACTGCCCGCACCGAGTCGGTCACTGGCCGTTACGAAGATGTCACCGCCGCAACGAATGGCGATGTCGGTAGCGCGCATCTTCTAAAGAAAGCTGTCGACGACTCCCGATCATACCAACAACACTTGACGCTCGCACAAATTAGAGCAGAGCGTACCCAAAATTCTCTGGGTGCGCTTGGCAGCGAAGCCGTTCGCATTGGCACAGAAACTCTTTCGGCGCTCGGACGCGACGACGCGGGTGTGCTTGCCGCTCTCGCTGCTGATGCCAGCGCTGCAATTTCAAATGTATTCAGCATATTGAATGTAACTGAGGGCGGCCGCGCGTTATTCAGCGGCGATGCGTCCGACCGGCTTCCCTTAAGCGATCCTGCCCAGCTGATTGCCGATGTCGAGGCGATTGTCGCCGGGGCAACCGATGCAGCCGACGCGGAAGCGCAACTCGATACCTACTTCAATGATCCCACAGGCGGGTTTGCCACTACTATTTACCAAGGCGGCGTAAACAAAGCTGCTCCGGTAGAAATTGCTCCGGGCGTTAGGATCGACGCATCCGCGACCGCCGCCGATCAACCGATTAAAGACCTTTTACGAAGCCTGGCTGTAGTGGCGGTTCAAAATAGCGCTGCCTTTGCAGACGCTCAGACCTTTGTACAAAACGGCGCATCGAGCGCATTAGCGGCGGATGGCGCGATCATCAACCTACGCAGCGTAGTTGGCGTAGGTGAAGCGCGAATCGCCGCCGCAATCGAACGGCACGAGACGGAAGAGGCGGTTCTGACCTCTTTGTTCAATGCAAAAACGGCGCGCGACCAGTACGAAGCCGCGTCAGAGCTACAGCTTCTCGAGGCCCAACTCGAAGCATCCTATATTTTAACATCACGATTGTCGCAATTGCGTTTGGCTAACTTTATCAGGTAACTCATGCGGAAATTTTCACCCATATTAGTCTTATTTTTCTCCGTTGTTTTTGCTTTCGGGGCGCAGGCGGGCGTAAAACTTAAAGATCTTGTCGAAGTTGAAGGCGTACGCGGAAACGACCTCGTCGGGTATGGCCTCGTGGTGGGACTGGACGGGACAGGCGATGGCCTGCGTAACATTCCCTATACTGAAGAAGCTCTATCAAGCCTGCTGGAACGCCTTGGCATTAATGTGCAGGGGGAAGAGTTTCGCCCGAAGAATGTTGCTGCCGTTCTGGTAACAGCGACATTACCGCCATTTGCTCGCGCGGGTACTCGCATAGATGTTACAGTTTCGGCGATTGGCGACGCAACCAACCTTACCGGCGGTATGCTGGTGATGACGCCGCTTAACGCCGCTGACGGCCAAATATACGCTGTCGCCCAGGGGCCAGCGTTGGTGAGCGGCTTTTCCGCGGAGGGTGACGCCGCGTCAGTCACTGAGGGCGTACCCACAGCAGCGACGATTCCCAACGGCGCACGCGTAGAACGCGAACTCGCTTTTGATTTTCGTGGGATGAAAAATCTCCGCCTTACACTGCGCGCGCCCGACTTTACGACAGCGGCGCGAATCGAGACCGCCATTAACGCGCAGTTCGACATGCCAATTGCATTGATGATCGACTCTGCCGCCATAGATGTCGCCATGGACCGCCAGTTCCGTTCACCGGCGCACATGGTCAGCGAAATCGAGAATGTCGAGGTCACGCCAGCGCAAAAAGCGCGCATTGTTGTCGATCAGCGTTCCGGCACAATTGTTCTTGGCTCTGAAGTTCGAATTTCAAGCGTTGCGGTGGCGCAAGGGAATCTTTCAATCCGGATCCGCGAAACGCCGGGGGTTTCGCAGCCAAACCCGTTCTCGCGCAGCGGCGAAACGATTGTTGTTCCGCGCACCGATATTACGATAGATGACGCAGGCGATCAGAAAGTCGCCCTTATCGAAGAGAATATGACGCTCGCCGACCTTGTTGACGGCCTCAATGCACTTGGTGTCAGCCCGCGTGAAATGATTGACATATTAAAAGCGATCAAGTCAGCCGGGGCGCTCCATGCAGAGCTGGTTCTTCAGTAGAAGACTGATTTCGAATAGCAGCTGATTTAATGAGCTAACGCCAAGATTAGAGCAAGCTGCGAGTACGCTGCATCGCCCCACCGTTAGAGGCGACTATATCCCTTCATCCTGATGGCGAGGCCGGGCTTGATCCAGCGGAGCGTCTCGAAGGGCGAAGGAATATGGCCCTTCAGGATGAGGTGATGCAGAGTAATTGCATCTTGCTAAAAACTGAACGGCCGATGAGGCTAATTTTTATGGGTAGTCGTTAGCGCCTATTCGGTTTCGGCGGGTATCTCCGCCTCGCCTGCCTCCGCCTCCGCATCCTCGCCTTCGTCATCGGAAGCCGGTTCAACCAGCGTAATTTCTCCCGACTTCGCAAGCTTTCGTACGACGGTCATAAACGACGCTTGAGCAATTTCTGCATCCTTGACAGAGGTCACTT
>CAMYNO010000317.1 GCA_947259815.1 uncultured Parvularculaceae bacterium | reverse complement strand
CTCAAATTGCGGGTCGACCCGAAAGGCTGGGTGTTGTTCTTTCCCTTGGCGGATTTGTAGATCCAGTCGCGCTCGGCGCGATTGAACGGCATCTCCTCACGATCAAGGGCGAAGAAATATTGCCGGAAAAACTCTCCCAGCCGCGTGAAGAGTTCGCGAAAGCGACCAACCACGGGATAGTTGCGCCTGATCGCATCCCGCGACTGGCCGACATCGGTAAGATACATAAACACGACAGCAAGTGCGCCAATGCCGACGGCGAAAATGAAAAGCGTCGTCAGGACTTCCAGTCCCGTCATCGTAAAGCGTGTAAAGAAATCCATAAAGTCACCCCGACGAGAACCAGTTTGTATATTTATTCCTGGAGACGCTTAAATTCCTTCATCCTGAGAACAGTCGAAAACTGTCCTTCGAAGAACGAAAGTATCAAGCCCTCAAGATGAAGCCGCGCTGCAGATTAGCCCGTAACAGGCGCGGTCGTGAAGCGGCGCCACCACAAACGTGATAAGGCGTGAGCGTCCTATTCCGCCGCCTGTACCGAACTTTCCGACGTCCAGCGAAGCACTGGTTTGCGCGCCGCCGCCGTTTCATCAAGCCGACGGCGTGGCGCGTGTAGCGGGGCGGCCTTGAAGGCGTCCACGTCACCCGCCTTGGCGCGTTTCGCAAGGGATAAAAGCGCTTCGCAGAACTGGTCGAGTTCGCGTTTCGATTCCGATTCGGTCGGCTCGATCAGCATGGCGCCGTGCACCACCAGCGGAAAGTACATCGTCATCGGATGATAGCCTTCATCGATCATCGCCTTGGCAAAATCGATGGTTTCAACGCCGGTGTCTTTTAAGAAGCCATCATCAAACAGAGCTTCGTGCATACAATAGCCGTCAAACGCCGGCGTCATCTCTTCCTTGAGACGAGAAAGAACGTAATTGGCGTTCAGCACCGCATCTTCAGCAGCCTGAGCAATGCCGTCGCGACCGTGGCTCATCATGTAGGCAAGCGCTCTGGTGAACATGCCCATCTGGCCGTGAAACGCGGTGAGGCGTCCGAGGCTCTTGGCGCTTTCACCTTCCGCCTTGGCGGCGCGCCTTGTTTCGACAAGACTGAATTTTCCGTCCTCGAAGTGAACGTAAGGCACCGGCGCGTAAGGCGCGAGCGCTTCTGAAAGAACGGTCGGGCCCGAGCCCGGCCCGCCGCCGCCATGGGGCGTTGAAAAAGTCTTGTGAAGGTTGATGTGCATGGCGTCGACGCCGAGATCGCCGGGCTTCACCTTGCCGGCGATGGCGTTGAAATTTGCGCCGTCGCAGTAAAAATAGCCGCCGGCCTCATGCACCGCATCGGCGATGGCGCGAATGTCGCGCTCAAACAACCCGCAAGTGTTGGGATTGGTCACCATGATGCCGGCAACATCGTCCCCAAGATTTTCCTTGAGCGCGGCAAGATCGACCCGGCCGGTTTTGTCGGCGGGAATCGCATCAACGATAAACCCACATTGCACGGCCGTCGCCGGATTTGTTCCGTGAGCGGATTCCGGCGCCAGAACGCGGGTGCGCTTTCCCGCTTCGCCGCGCGCTTCGAGCGCCGCCTTGATCGCCATCATGCCGCAGAGTTCCCCGTGGGCGCCGGCCTTGGGCGACATGGCGACGGCTGGCATGCCGGTCAGTTCTTTCAACCAGAAAGCAAGTTGGTCGATCAGTTCAAGCGCGCCCTGGCATTGCGCCTCTGGCGTGAGGGGGTGAAGGTCCGAAAAGCCAGGCAGGCGCGCAATTTTCTCGTTCAGTCGCGGATTGTGTTTCATGGTGCACGAACCAAGCGGAAACGGCCCCATGTCGATGGCGTAATTCTTTTGGGAAAGCCGCACGAAATGGCGCATTGTCTCCGGCTCAGAGAGGCCGGGTAAACCAATATCGGTATTCCGGTTGAGACCTCCGAGACGATCTACGCCGCCATTCGGTTCGGGCAAGTCGACACCGGTTCCCGCGAAGTGACCGACTTCAAAAATAAGCGCTTCCTCAATCTGAAGCGCCTTGTTTCCGGTAAAGGTGGGCGCAGCGTTCACCGTCGGAGCATCGCTGCGTGTCGGGCGTCCTTGGGCATTCATGGTCATAGTGCAAACCGCGAAATTTGAAGTGATAAAATAGAGCGAGATTTTCTCGACATGAAATACTTCTCCTGGCTGCCGGCTTTCGCCGGACAGAGCGGAGAGAGAGTTAATGAAACAATTCCGATCATGCCGTTAAATTGCTTTCGCCAGTTTGGAAGCAAACATTTCCACATCCTCATCCGTCACGCATTCCGTCGCAGCAACGATAAGAAGATTTTCAGCCTTCGGATCATCCGGCCACAATCTTCCGCCCGGAACTCCGGCAAGGACGCCATCACTTGCAAGGTTCTCAACAATTTCAGCTGCATTCTTTGACAGGCGCAGGGTGAATTCGTTGAAGTAGCTTTTGTTCACCACCTCGACGCCGGGAACAGCGCCAAGCGCATCCGCCGTTTTACACGCCGCTTCGTGATTGAGCGTAGCGAGGCGGCGCAACCCCGCCGCCCCAAGCAGCGTCATATGAACCGCGAATGCGAGTGTACAAAGACCAGAATTGGTACAGATGTTAGAGGTAGCCTTGTCCCGGCGGATATGCTGCTCACGGGTGGATAGCGTCAGCACGAAACCGCGCCGGCCTTCTGCATCCGTCGTTTCACCGCAAAGCCGTCCCGGCATCTGCCGCAAATATTTCTGGCGCGTCGCAAAAAGCCCGACATAGGGCCCGCCGAAACCCAGCGGATTGCCGATGGACTGACCTTCGGCAACGACGATGTCCGCACCCATTTCGCCGGGGCTTTTCAAAGCGCCGAAAGAAATCGCTTCGGTCACCACCGCCACAAGCAGCGCACCCTTTTCGTGCGCCGCTTTCGCGATGGGAGAGAGGTCGCGCACATTGCCGAAAACATCCGGGGTCTGAACGACAACACAGGCCGTTTCATCATCGATCATGGCGGCGGGGTCTTCGCCCGCCTCAACGTCCGGCGAGGCAATGATGACCTGATCATCGACCAACTCAAGATTGGTGCGTGTCACCGCCGCATATTGAGGATGCAGCCCGCCTGATAGAATATGTTTCTTCCGTCGCGTCACGCGTCGCGCCATAAGCGCGGCTTCCGCACAACCAGTCGAGCCGTCATACATAGATGCGTTGGCGACTTCCATGCCCGTTAGCGCTGCAACCTGTGTTTGAAATTCAAACAGATATTGCAATGTGCCCTGCGCAATTTCCGGCTGGTAAGGCGTATAGGCGGTCAAAAACTCCGAGCGCTGAATAATGTGATCGACAGTCGCTGGAATATGGTGCTTGTAAGCGCCACAGCCGACGAAAAACGGTCCGGCGCTCGCCGCACGGTTTTTCGCGGCCATGGCGGTCAGCGCCCGCTCGACTTCGAGTTCGCCGGCGTGGTCGGGCAGATCGAAGCTGCCGCCGCGAGCCTCGACCGGCACATCGGAAAAAAATTCATCAATCGAGCCAGCGCCGATGATGTCCAGCATCTGGCGCCGGTCGGCGTCATTTAAGGGGAGATACCGCATCAGGTTTCCTAGTCTCCGTCGTCTTTCTTTTTCTTGGCCATCGCTGCGCTCATTGCAGTCCCGATCCCGGCGCCGATGGCGATTCCAATACCGATCCCGAGAGCGAGGTTATTCAACGCGGTCCCGATACCGACACCAATCGCAATGCCAGCGCCCATGCCGACCGCCAGTCCGGCGCCAGCACTCTTGTTTTTATCGCTCATGCTTCCGCCGCGAATGTTGCATACGCCGCCTCGTCCATTAGCCCGTCGATTTCGGACTGGTCTGACGCCTTGATTTTTACGAACCAGGCGGCGCCTTCCGGGTCTTCGTTCACCTTCGCAGGCTCATCGACAATAGCGGCGTTGACTTCCACGATTTCACCGGAGATCGGCGCATAAACATCCGACGCCGCCTTTACCGATTCCACAACGGCCATATCCTCGCCCTTGGTGAAAGTTTTTCCGGCGTCCGGCAACTCAACGAACACAACGTCGCCCAGCTGTTCAGCGGCGTGCTTTGAAACGCCAATGACATAAACGTCTCCCTCGGCGCGAACATATTCGTGATCTTTTGTGTATTTAACAGACATAAGCCCTCCTTAACCCCGAAAATAATTATGCGGAACAAACGGCATCTCAGCGACAACCGCCGGCAGCGCCTTTCCGCGCACCATTAGATTGACGCGCGTGCCGGACGCCGAAAACGCAGCGTCGACAAAACCCATCGCCACCGGCGCGCCAACGGTTGGGCCAAAGCCCCCTGACGTTACCGCGCCAATGGTTTCTCCGTTTACAGATTGAATTTCGGCGCCTTCGCGCGCGGGCGCGCGCCCTTCAGGTAATAATCCTACACGCAGACGCGCCGGCCCGTCCGTATATTCCGCCAGGATGCGCGCATCGCCCGGAAACCCGCCCTCTTCGCGCCGGCGCTTACCGATAACGAATGAAATGTTTCCTTCAACCGGCGAAATCTCTGGCGACAGATCATGGCCATAAAGACAAAGCCCGGCTTCTAAACGCAGAGAATCGCGTGCGCCGAGGCCGATCGGTTCAACCGCATCATGCGCGAGCAGTTTTCGCACCAATTCTTCCGCACGCTCAGCCGGAACCGAGATTTCAAATCCGTCTTCCCCTGTATATCCGCAACGGCTGACGATCAGATATTCGCCCTCCCAATCATATGGGCGCATGGTCATGAATGTTTGCTCACCGGCGCCAGGCAAAAACCCGTCAACAACGTCTGCCGCGGCCGGCCCCTGCAACGCGAGAAGCGCGCGATCTTCCGCAATCTCGAGCTTCGCATGGCCAGAAAGGGATGACGCTATATGAGCAAAATCCTCCGCGTTCGTCGCCGCATTGACGACAAGAAACAACATCCCCTGAAGATCATCGCGCGCCGGGCGCGTTACCATCAGATCGTCGAGAATACCGCCCTCCTCATTCAGGAGAACGGTATAGCGCATTCCGCCTTTTTTCAGCTTACGGATTTCTCCGGGAATCAGGGTCTCAAGCGCATCGGCGACAGCCTCGTGAGCACCCGGCTCGCCACACGCCATTTCGGTCGTTGTTAAAAACGCCTGACCCATATGGGAAACATCGAACAGACCGGCTTGCGTCCGCGTGTGCAGATGTTCCTTTAAAACGCCCATCGGAT
>CAMYNO010000316.1 GCA_947259815.1 uncultured Parvularculaceae bacterium | reverse complement strand
TTTGCTGCTTGGCCCCGCCGCGCCGCGTCCCGGCGTCAAACGGTTCGATTAGGAGAATATCTGGTGCTTAACGCGTTCATCAATCTCATGCGCCGCCCGCCGGAAACAAAGGCGTCCGCGGCAAAAGCGTTGATCTCTTTGCAGCGCCTCGGTCAGCCGGCATGGACGCCGCGCGATTACGCCTCGCTCGCCAAAGCCGGCTTCGAGCGCAATGTCATCGCCTATCGCTGTGTCAGACTGGTGGCGGAGGCTGCGGCGTCGGCGCCCCTTGGCGTCGTCGAAGGCGGCGCGGTCATGGCTGACCATCCGCTGATAAAATTGCTGACATCGCCGAACCCGGAACAATCCGGCGCGGAGTTGATGGAAAGTTTTTACGGTTTCCTGCAGACCGCCGGGAACGCCTATCTGGAAGCGGCTTTTGTCGATGGGGCGCCGCGCGAGCTTTACGTGTTGCGCCCCGACCGGATGAAGGTGCGCCTTGGCGTCGGCGGCTGGCCGGAAAGCTGGGAATACACAGTCGGCGGACGCATAGCGCGATTCCACAAACCCGACGACGCGATGTCGCCGATCCTGCATTTTAAACTATTTCATCCGACTAATGATCATTACGGTCTGTCGCCGCTGGAGGCGGCCTCCGCCTCCGTCGATATTCACAATGCAGCGGCGGGCTGGAACAAGGCGCTGCTCGACAATGCGGCAAGACCCTCCGGCGCGCTTGTCTATAAAGGGCCGGAAGGCGCGGAAAACCTGTCGGCGGAGCAATTCGACCGGTTAAAGAACGAGCTTGAAGGCGCCTATCAGGGCTCGGCCCATGCGGGGCGGCCTCTCGTGCTCGATGGCGGGCTTGAATGGCGCTCCATGTCTTTAAGCCCCGCGGATATGGATTTCATTGAGGCGAAAAACGCCGCGGCGCGTGAGATTGCACTTGCCTTTGGCGTGCCGCCGATGCTGCTCGGCATTCCGGGCGACAATACGTATTCGAACTATCGCGAGGCGAACCTCGCTTTCTGGAAACAGACAGTGCTGCCATTGGTGAAGAAGACCGCGGCGGCGCTCTCTGCGTGGGTGAAACCGGCCTATCCGGATGCGTCCTTTATCTGTCAGACCGCGGCTATCGAGGCGTTGTCGGCGGAACGCGACCAGCTCTGGCGCCGTGTCGCCCAAGCGGATTTTCTCAGCGATGACGAAAAGCGCGCACTCCTCGGGCTGGCGCCGCGCGATGAAGAGCGCGCATCATGAACGGCGAGCGAAACATCGCGACCATCAAGGGGTACGCGGCGCGGTATCATGAGCCGGATTTGAACGGCGATATCATTTTGCCGGGCGCTTTTGCAAAGACCCTGAAGAACAGAACCGCGCCGGTGCGGATGCTCTATCAGCACGCCAGTGAAACGCCGATCGGCCGCTGGACTGACTTTCGCGAAACGTCGCGCGGTCTGCTCGCAACTGGTGAAATTCTGCTCGCGTCGCAAAAAGCGCAGGAAGTCTTTGCGCTCATCGCCGGCGGCGCCATTGACGGGCTCTCCATCGGCTATCGCACGATCCGCGCACGCAATGGCAAAGCCGGCAAGGCCCGGCGCATTGTCGAGGCGGACCTTTGGGAAGTCTCCGTCGTGACGTTCCCGATGGCGCAAAACGCGCGCATCACCTTCATCGAATCGGACCGGACGGGTGTCTCCCCCGACCTCCCCGCAAGCCCCGGCGCTTTCTCCCCCAAAGCGCAGATCTCCCGCGCAACAACGCCGGAGGCGCGCCTGGCGTGCGCCGGCGCGCGAGTGATCACGGGGTTCCGTCCACGGTCCGGCCGGCGGGCGTTCAGCTCCCCCCTCCTGAACGCCCGCCATTTTGCTTCCGCCGTTCAGGGGGCGGCGGCAATCCTGTCAGTAAACGGAGTAACCAGATAATATGAGTATTGAGACCAAAGCCGATCAATCGGGCCCGGAGAGCCGCGAAGTGCGCAGCGCCATGCGCGATTTTCTCTCAGCCTTTGAGCAGTTCAAGGACGCTAATGATGCGCGCCTTGAAGCGCTTGAGGAAAAGCGCGGCGACGACATTGTCCTTGTCGAGAAAATCGACCGCATTAACAAAGATGTCACCGAGCAGAAGGCGAAAGTCGACGCCCTTGCCCTTAAGTCGAGCCGTCCGGCGCTTCAGGAAGGCGCGAGCCTTGCCCCCGACGAGCGAAAGGCCGCGTTCCGGAACTATATGCGGGTCGGCGATGCAACCTCGATTGCGATGCTTGAGCAAAAGTCCCTCAATGTCGGGACCGACGCTGAAGGCGGTTATCTGGCGCCGGAACAGACCGAGCGTATTATTACGCAGGCGGTCAAAGACCTCTCGCCCATTCGCCAGATTGCGTCGGTGCGCGAAATCGGCGCCAATGTCTATCGCAAGCCGGTTTCCAATGGCGATGCGGCGACCGGCTGGGTCGGTGAGGAAGGCGACCGCCTCACCACGGCCGCGCCGACGATCACGGCAATCGACTTTCCGACCATGGAACTCTACGCCATGCCGGCGGCGACCCAGACATTGCTCGACGATTCCGTGGTCGATATCGAACAATGGCTGGCCGACGAAGTGCAGTCGGAATTTGCGGTGCAGGAATCGGCCGCCTTTGTCGCCGGCGACGGCGAGAACCAGCCCAAAGGTTTTCTCGATTACACGATTGCGGAGGAATCGGTGCGCGCCGCGGGCCAGCTCGGCTATGTGGCGACCGGCGTTGACGGCGATTTTCCCGCCGCCGATCCGTCGGATGTCCTGCTCGATCTGATCTACACGCCGAAACAGACCTATCGCGCCAATGGCCGTTTCGTCCTGAACCGCTCCGTCCTCGGACAATTGCGAAAGTTCAAGGACGATTCCGGCAATTATCTCTGGCAGCCTTCGGCCCAGCCGGGCGAGCCGGCGCGGCTCCTCGGCTATCCGGTGACGGAGGCGGAAGACATGCCCGATATCGGATCGGACAATCACGCCATCGCCTTTGGCGACTTCCGCCGCGGTTATCTGATTGTCGACCGCATTGGCGTGCGCGTGTTGCGCGATCTTTACTCCGCCAAACCGTTTGTCCTGTTCTACACGACGAAACGCGTCGGCGGCGGCGTTCAGGACTTTGATGCGATCAAGTTTTTGAAATTCTCCGAGACCTGATCGTTAATCACTAGCCCCCGTTCATGCCTGCCTGACGATTGAAACTGCGTCAGGCAGGACTCAAGAGCTGCGACGCCGCCCATCAACCCCTGTGTGAACAGGGGCATGCGGAAGGTCGGCCCGAAGAACAAGGACGCGTTGCATTATGTTCCTTACCCTAACGTCACCCGCCGCGGCGGAACCGGTGAGCCTTGACGAGATCAAGGAACACTTGCGCGTGACGCAGACCCATGAGGATGGGGGCATCGCCGGCGCGCTGGCGTCAGCGGTGCGCACTGTGGAGGCGCGCGCCGGTCTCGCCCTGATGACACAGATATGGCGCCTGACGCTTGACGAGGCGCCGCTTGAAACATTGACCTTGCCGATCGCGCCGGTGCAGTCGGTCGATGAGATTTCGGTTTCCGGCGAGGCTGTCGACCAATCCGCCTACGAAGTAATGGCCGGCGCGCCGGGACGGCTGCGCGCTGCGGCGCCCTGGCCGGCCCCGACGAGCGCGA
>CAMYNO010000315.1 GCA_947259815.1 uncultured Parvularculaceae bacterium | reverse complement strand
TCAAAACGGCGCAGCCTGAAATTCTATATGAACGCTACAATCTTTTTTATCATGCCGGCGTTTGGGCAAGGCGTCGTTATCAATTGCCGCTGATTTTGGAAATCAACGCGCCGCTGGCGGAAGAGCGCGGGCGTCATGGCGGTCTGGCGCTCAAGCGCTTTGCGAAAAAGAGTGAGCAAGCCATATGGCGCGGCGCCGATATGACACTGCCGGTGACCAATGCCCTTGCCGATTATGTTCGCGCGGCGGGCGTTCCCGAAGAGCGCATCATGGTGGTCCAGAATGGTGTTGAGCCTGACTTTCTCGTTGATTGCGATCCGCGCATTGTGCGTGAACGCTATCAGCTAAATGAAAAGCTCGTGCTCGGATTCACCGGATTCGTACGAGACTGGCATCGCCTCGACCGGGTGATTGAATTTATCGCGGCCAGCGGCCGAACCGACTTGCATCTGCTGCTGGTGGGCGGTGGTCCCGCCCGTTCGTCGCTTGAGGCGCTCGCCCGTGAGCGCGGCGTCGCGGACAAAGTGACAGTTACCGGCGTCATACAGCGCGAGAGCGTCGCCGATCATGTTGCTGCGTTTGACATCGCCCTTCAGCCGGCGGCGACGGCTTATGCGTCGCCGCTTAAGCTGTTTGAATATATGGCGCTTTCAAAGCCGATGCTGGCCCCGGCGCAGGTCAATATCGCCGAAGTCGTGAAGGCCGGCGACGAGGCGCTTTTATTCGATCCCGATGACGACGCCGCATTCGCGGCCGCACTGGCGCAATTGATTGATGACAAGGAGATGCGCGACCGGCTTGGCGCCGCGGCGCGTCTGCGCTTAATTCGTGAGGACTTCACCTGGGCGGGCAAAGCCGCGCGGGTTGAGGCTGTTGCAAGAAAATTGCTCGGGGAAGCGCTATGACGATCCGTATAGAAACTGACCGATTGATCCTGCGCCCCTTCGGCGCCGACGATGTGGAAGATCATATCGCCATGATGCAGGACGAAAAGACCGCTGCATATCTGACACCCGGGGGCAAGCCGCGCGATTATGGCGATGAATGGCGGGCGGCCGCCTGTTATGTGGGCCATTGGTCAATCCGCGGCTATGGATTTTTTTCCGTCGATGAAAAGGAAACCGGCGAATGGGTCGGCCGCGTCGGTCCGTGGCGCCCCGGCGGTTGGTATGGGCTTGAATGCGGCTGGTCCATCGTCCCGCGCCGCTGGGGGCGCGGCTATGCGGTTGAGGCGGCGATAGCGACCATCAAATGGACGTTCGATAAGTTTCCGGACCTGCCACGCATTATATCTGTCATCGACCCGGATAACGCCAACAGCCAGGCGGTTGCGCGCAAGGTCGGTGAAACAAAGACCGATGAAGTCTTCGAATTCTGGGAGCATAAGCTCGACGTCTGGGCCGCTGGCCGTGAAGATTGGCTCGCCCGTTTTGGCTGATGCGCGGTTGCGCATTGCCGGCTTGAAATACGCATTCGCCTTTCGGCCTGCTACGCGCGTCACAATACAGCCCGTGCGCTTGACCGCGGCGATCTTTCCCGGAACAAACGCTCTCTCATCATGATCGGGGAGCATCTCAATGTTGAAATTCATCGCTGTCGCCGCTGCTGCGGGAGTTTTATTCGCCTTACCAGCGACAGCGCAGGAGGCGGAGGCGAGCCCGCCGATGCTGACCGCGAAACAGGGTGAGACGGTTGACCGCTTGATCGACAAGGGGCTTGAGAGCGATCTCGCCTGGGACGTGCTTGAGAGCCTGACGACCGAGATTGGCCCGCGCCTTGGCGGTTCGGATGCGGAGGCGCGCGCCCGCGACTGGGGTGTTCGGAAGCTGAAAAGCCTTGGCTTTAAAAATGTCCGTATCGAGACATTTGAAATGCCCGCCTGGTCGCGTATCTCCGAAGCGGCGGAAATCACGGCGCCCTTCCCGCAACCATTGACGATTGCCGCGCTTGGGCAATCGCCGTCGACCCCCGATGGCGGTATTGAGGCGGAAGTCGTGCGCTTTCGAACCTTGCCGGAATTGCAGGCGGCGCCAGCGGAAGGGATCGAAGGCAAGATCATTTTTATCGACGAGCCGATGGCCCGCACGCAGGATGGCTCCGGTTATGTCGCCGCCGTCGCCAAGCGCGGTCTGGGCGCGGTTGAAGCGGCAAAGCGCGGCGCCGCGGCTGTTTTGATCCGCTCCGCCGGCACGGACAATCAGCGGATGGCGCATACCGGTGGTTCGGTTTCCGGCGGCGCCAGCCTTGCGCCGGTTCCGGCGGCGGCTCTTTCCAATCCGGATGCGGATCAACTGGCGCGCGCGATCGCCTACGCCAAGGGGCCTGTAACCGTACGGCTCGCTATCGAGACTGCCTGGACGGAAAATGCTGTCTCGGGAAATGTCATCGGAGAAATCCCCGGCAAGACTGATGAGTTGATTGTGATCGGCGGCCATCTCGACAGTTGGGACAATGGCGTTGGCGCCGTTGACGATGGCGCCGGGATTGCGATCACAACAGCGGCGGCGAAGCTTGTCGGCGACCTTCCGGGCAAGCCGACACGCACTATCCGCGTTGTCATGTGGGGCGCGGAAGAGGTCGGTATCTTCGGCGGCAAGGCCTATGCTAAGGCGCATCTGGACGAGGTCGACCGCCACGTTATCGTTGCGGAATCGGATTTCGGCGCCGGGGAAATCTGGCGTTTCGATACGCGTTTTGGCGCGGCGTCGCTTGCCAAAGCAAAGCCCATGGGCGATGCGCTGCGCCGTCTTGCGATTGCGCCCGGTCCGAACACGGCCTTTGGCGGCGCCGACATCGGCCCGATGATGCGCGCGGGCGTGCCGGCGGCGATGCTTTATCAGTCCGGTACGGATTATTTCGACCTGCACCACACGCCGAACGACACGCTCGACAAGGTGGACCCCGATAACCTCAACCAAAATGTCGCGGCATGGGCAGCGTTTATCTACATGGCGTCGGAGATGGAAGGCGGCTTTCGCTGACCGGACTGTGACAGCAATGTCATACGCCAAGCATAGGATGCGCAGGTCCGTGGTTTTGGGGAACTGATATGAGACAGATGCTTTTTGCCGGTGCGGCCCTTTTGGCGGCGACGGCTTGCGCGACGAGTGATAATGAATCGGTGACGCTGACGCCGCACGAACCATGGGCGCCCCCGGCCGAAGCGCCCGACGGCGCCATTAAAGCGGTTCCCATGCGGTCGGCGAGCCTTGACCGCACCCAAACATTGACCCGCGTCGTGTTCGCCTCCTGCGCGCAGCAGAATGAGGACCAGTCGATCTGGGATGTGATTGCCGCGGAAAATCCCGATCTGACGCTTTATATGGGCGACAATGTTTACGGGGACGTTCGCTCGAACGATCCGGCGCTCCCGGAACTCAAGGCTGCTTACATGCGCCTTGCGCAGTCCGAACCTTTTGCGCGCCTGCGCGCTTCCTCGCCTCTTCTCACTGTGTGGGACGATCATGATTACGGTTTGAACGACGGCGGCGGCGAGTATGAATTCAAGGAAAACGCCGAAGCGTTGTTTGAATATGTCTGGGATGTGAAAGACGAACGCGCGACGCGTCCGGGCACATACGGATCGTGGATCCTTGGCGACGAAGAGGACCGGCGCGTGCAGGTTATCATGCTCGACACGCGCTATTTCCGATCGCTGTTACAGCCAACTGACGAGCCTGGCGCCAGGGGGAAGGAACGATACGTGCCCGACTCCGATCCGCAAAAAACCATGCTCGGCGAAGCGCAATGGTCGTGGCTTGGCGAAGAGCTGAGAAAGCCCGCCGACCTCCGCCTTGTTGTTTCATCCGTGCAGGTCATATCGGAGGGGCATGGCTGGGAAGCTTGGAAAATGCTCCCGACAGAGCGTGAGCGGTTTTACGATCTGCTCGACGAGACCGGCGCCGGCGGGGTTATCCTGCTGACCGGCGACCGTCATGCGGCGGCGCTTTACAAAAAAGATGGTGTGCTTTCATACCCGCTTGTTGAGGCGACGTCCTCGTCGCTCAACCTGCCTTTGCGGGCCTGGCTGGACCCCGATGAGCCTTATGATCAGGAACCGGGCCCCAATCGCACCACCGATATGATTATCGACGCCAATTACGGCTTACTCGAAATCGATTGGGAAGCGGGCGTCGTCGACATATCCATTCGCGGTGAAGACGGCGGTGAAATTGAAAGCACGGTTGTCGAACTCGGTACGCTGCGCTAACGCTCACCCCGTACTAAGTGGCGGGATGGCATGGACGGCGAAGTTTCAGGACAATCTTTAAAATGGCGGCGCGACGAGGTGGGGGCGCTGTTCGATGCGCCCTTCGCCGATCTGGTTTTTCGCGCCGCGAGCGTGCACCGCGAAAATTTCAACCCGAACGAAGTGCAGGCCTCGCGCCTTCTTTCCATAAAAACCGGCGGGTGTCCTGAAGATTGCGGCTATTGCAGCCAGTCGTCGAAATTTGCGACCGGCCTGAAGGCGTCGAAGCTGATGGATCGCGACAGTGTCGTCAGCGCCGCCAGCCAGGCGAAGGCGGAAGGGGCTTCGCGCTTTTGCATGGGTGCGGCCTGGCGCGAGCCGAAAGATCGCGACATGGATGCGTTGTGCGACATGGTCGCCGACGTCAAGGCGCTGGGGCTGGAAACCTGCATGACCCTTGGCATGCTGAGCGACCAACAGGCGGAACGGCTGAGCGGCGCCGGTCTTGATTATTATAACCACAACATCGATACATCCCCGGAATATTACAGCGAAGTCATCACCACACGGACCTTTCAGGATCGTATCGATACGCTGGGGAAGGTGCGCGCCGCCGGTATGAAGGTATGCTGCGGCGGTATTGTTGGCATGGGTGAGCGCCCGGACGACCGCATCGGTTTTCTGCTGGCGCTGGCGAACATGGCGCCGCCGCCGGAAAGCGTGCCCATTAACGCGCTGATGCCAATAGGCGGGACGCCGCTTGGAAAGTCAGAGCCCATCGAAGGGCTGGACTTTGTGCGCATGATTGCGACCGCGCGCATTTTGATGCCGACTTCTTTTGTTCGCTTGTCGGCGGGACGAGAAAACATGAGCGAGGAAACGCAGGCGCTGTGTTTTCTCGCCGGCGCCAATTCAATCTTTGTCGGCGATGAATTGCTCACCACCAACAATCCGGGTCAGGCGAAAGACGCCGCCATGTTCGATGCGTTGGGCGTCAAGCTCGTTTAGCCGGTTTCCGCTTCGCGTTTCAGGTTGGCGAGACCTTTTTCATATTGCGGGCCCAGCATGCCGTCCATGAAGAAGCCCATATAGGTCGCCATGGGTTTCATATAGATCGGCACGCCTTCGCGCATGTTCGATTCAAATTTCCAAACCACTTTTATCGCGCCATCCGGCGCCGGCGAAAGCGCAAAGTTCGCCACGGCGCCGCCCATCCCCTCAAATTCCAGTCTGGTGGTCAGCGCCGAGGGCGCTTCCATCGCGGTGATTGTCTGCATGCCGTTGCCGACTTCCGGGTGCTCGCTTTTCCAGCTCATACGATGGCCGACGCCTTCGCCTGTAATGGAAAACTCAGCATCGGGATCGATAGCCGCCCATGGCGACCATTTGTTCCATTGTTCGAAATTGCCAAGGAGCGCGAAAACGTCTTCCTGCGGCGCATTGATGACGGTCTCGCGCGAAAGCTGCACCCTGTCGGGCAGAATGAAACCCAATGCGATGACAATTAAG
>CAMYNO010000314.1 GCA_947259815.1 uncultured Parvularculaceae bacterium | reverse complement strand
GTTTTGAAGGAAAAGTGGTTCACCGGTTTTCCGTTTCAAAACGCGCAATAAAGAATCCAGAGCATCCGACCGGGGGTATAGCGATCAAGATGCTCCAGGTTTAAAGCCGGCATAGCCCGACGCCGCCGGCTTCCGCAACCAAAGCTTGCCGTCTAATTTCCGCGCTTCATGTCGCGTATGAAAAACCGCGCCGGATGAAGGGCTTCGGCGATGTCGGCGAATACCGGCGACGGCGCACCGGCGATCTCGGCGGCGATCACGGCGGCGCAGAGCGGCGCTGTGACGAGCCCGCGTGAGCCAAGGCCGGTGAGGGCGTAGAGGCCGGGCATCGTTCCCGCCGGCGGATAGTCCTCCTTGCGGCCGGTTCTAAGCCCGTCATAGGCCCCGGCGTAATACCCCCAGTCCGGAACCGGGCCGGCGACCGGTAGCCGATCCGGCGTCGTGCAGCGCACCGATGCACGCGGCCGTGCCTCAGCCGGGTCGAGCGTGCCTGCGATTTCCGGCAATTCTTTCGCGACCGCCGCGATGTTGGTTTGCGTCGCCTCGGGCGTGAAGCGGGCAATCGCGCCGATGCCGATTGGCGCATAGGTGGCGCCGATGACGAGCCCGCCTCTTGGGCAGGGCGCGGCGTATGGGCCGAAAGCGATGGCGCTCGCCGGCGCAGCAGCCTGCGGGAACCAGTCGATCTGTCCCGCCGATCCGGTGAGGGGCAGGCTGCGCAACTGTGAAAAGCGCAAAGCGTCGAGCGCATTCGCGATGATGACCGCGTCATATGCGCTTTGGTCATCGGCTGTCGCTACAAGCCAGTTTCCCCCGCTGCGTTCAACGCCGGTGACGGATGCGGCAACGACTGGCGTATCGGCGATCAGTGCAGAGACGAATGCGGCCGGATCGACGACCCCGCCTTGCGGGAAGGTGAGACCGTCATCCGCTGGCGTCATCCAGCCGGCGGGCAGGGCGCCCTCCGACAGCAAACGGTGCTGGCGCGCCGCTTCTTTTTCGCCAGTCGCCCGCCGCGTGACGCCGCAGGGATCGAAGACGTGATCGGGCAAGTCGGTCAGCAGGCGGACTGTATGAAGATACGCCGCCGCGTGAAAGCGTCCCGCGGGCGTATCGTCAACGTCCAGACGCGGCATGATGAGACCTGCCGGATTGCCCGATGCGCCGCTGGCGGGGGCGCTGGCTTCGAATATTGTCGGCGCATAGCCATGACGGCGAAGCGCATGGGCGAGGGCCGCCCCGGCGCCGCCCGCGCCGATGATCGCGATCCGGGCCGAGCGATCGAGCGGCGGCGATTGTTCGCTTGTAAACCACGGTGCGCGATTGGATTGCTTTATCGTATCGGGCCGCAGCCGGCCGGCGAGCATCTCCCGCTTGCGGCCGAAACCTGCGCGCTTTTCACAGTCAAACCCTGCGGATGTGAGGGACCGGCGAACGGCGCCGGCGACCGTGAAGGTTGCAAATGTCGCCGCCGGCGCGGAAAGACGCGTGACTTCCGCCATCAAGGCGTCGTCCCATAGGTCGGGGTTTTTGGCCGGGGCAAAGCCGTCGAGGAACCAGGCGTTGATTGCGGCTTCTGCCTGACCCAACGCGCGCAGCGCATCGCCGTATATCAGTGTCAGCGTAACGTCCTGGGCTATGTCGCATTGGAAGACGCCAGCGAAAGCCGGCGGCGTCACCGCGCGCAGCCGCGCCGCCTTCGATGCGTATTGCGGCCATGCCTCATGCGCCTTTGCCAGATCGTCAGGCGCGAACGGGAATTTTTCGACGGAGAGGAAATGAAGGCGCGCGCCGGGTGGTTTTTCTGTGCGCTCCCACGCATCCCACGCTGCAAGGAAATTCAGCCCCGTGCCAAACCCGATTTCGCCAATCGTGAATTTTTCGGCCTGTTCAAATCGTGAAGGTAAATCATTGCCTGCGAGGAATACGTGTCGGCTCTCGGCCGGCCCATCCTGCGCAAAATAGATGTCGTCAAACAAAAAGGACCGGGGCGCGTTTTCCTCGCCCCAGTCCAGTTTCGCATATTCGATCAGCGTGCGCACGCAACGTCATTAACGCCGTGCGCACGAAAAGTCGCGTTCCTTAGGCTTTCGCCGGGAAGCGGAACATTTTCTCGAATGCCGATGTGTCAAACGTTCCGGTGAAATCGGTTTTCAGCGGCGCGAAAGCTTCTTTCGCGGCGTCGACCGATTTCGACGTCAGATCCTGCGTGCGGGCAACGCGCGTTTGAAACAGGTTGCTCCAGTACGCTTGCTGGATTTCCATGGCGTCGGTGAAGGTCTTGGCAGCGGTGAGATCGCTGGCGAATTGAACCGCCTCGGAAACTTCCGATTTGGCGGCATCGACCAGTTCAGCGTTTACGTCAGCAGCCAGTTTTTGCTGCGTTTCGAAGCGGGCGCGGACGTCCGCCGTGAGGTCTTCTGCCTGCTCGCGCATATCTTCCGCGGCATCAGTCATGTTGGTCAGAAATTCGGAAAAGTACTCCTGCGCATTCTCAGCAAAGTCGCCTGCCGCTTCGAAGGCGTTGGATTCGGCTTTTGCGGCGGCTTTTTTCGCCGGTGCTTTCTTAGTCGGTGTTGCAGTCGCCATAGTGGCCTCCTGTTGCAAACAGTGACGCCGCGCCGATTTTTTGTGCAGCGCAGCATTGGTCGCCACATAAGGCGTTTTGTGCAGTGCAGCAAGGGGGTCTGTGGAAATTAATTCCGCAGGGCCTCTAAAATCGCGGCCGAGGCGTATCCGTCAGCAGGACGCCCTGTATTTTTCTGCCATTTTCGCAAGGCGGAGCGGGTTCCGGCGCCGACAATGCCGTCTATCGGCCCCGGATTGTACCCAAGTCCCGCAAGTGCGCGTTGCAGTTCCATGCGCTCCTCGCGGCTCAGCGGGCGATCGTCGCGGGGCCATAGCGTTGCGACTTGGCCCGAGCGCCCGGCCACCTCGTCCGACAGGAGGGCGACGGCGAGGGCGTAAGCGGTCGAGCGGTTGTATTTCAGGATCGCTTCAAAATTCTCGAACACAAGAAAGGCCGGCCCCTTCGCCCCGGCGGGCACGATAACCCGGCCGCGGAGATTTGCGTCGTAATCGCCAAGGAGATCGCCGCCGACCGCCTCAACGCCGAGGGAGGCCCATTCCACCAGCGGCTTTTTCACAGAGCCATTGGCCAGGGAATAATCAAAGCCGCCCGGCAAACGCGCCTCAACGCCCCAGGGCTCATTGGCGCGATAGCCAGATATCGACATGTAATTGGCGGTCGAAGCGAAGACGTCGCCCAAGTCCGACCAGATATTTCGCCGCCCGTCGCCATCATGATCGACCGCATAGGCGAGATAGGTCGTCGGAATGAACTGGGTATGCCCCATCGCGCCCGCCCAGGAGCCTTTCAGTTGGTCGCGGTTGGCATATCCGTTCTGGATGATTTTCAACGCGCCGATCAGCTGTTCGCGGCCAAAGGCGGTTCGGCGCCCTTCATAGCCAAGCGTCGCCAGCGCCTGGATCGTGTCGTAACTTCCCAAAATTCTTCCGTAAGCGGATTCCTGTCCCCAGATCGCCACAATGGTTTCCGCGTCGACGCCATAGGCCTGTTCGATCAGGGAAAGGGCGATCCGGTTTTCTGCAAGCGCGCTGCGGCCATTGGCGACCTTCGCCTCTGACAGCGAGGTATCGAGATAGTCCCAGATCGCGCGGGTGAATTCCGGCTGGTTGTCGTTTCGCTCATAGACGCGTTCATTGACGGTAAGACCGGCGAACGCCTCGTCCATGACCGCATCGGAGACCCCCGCTGCGGCGGCTTCGGCCCGGAAACTTTCAAGCCAGGCCGCGAAATCGCCGGGTTCGGCGCTCGCAGACCCACATGCGGCGATAAAGGCGCCGATGCCGGCAATCAGTCGTTTCATGGCGATCCCCTCTGAAAGATACGCGACAAATCGCATTTTCGACCATTAGCCCCCACCTTTGCTTCGTTCCAAGGCGGCATTATGGCAGACCGTCCGACACGGCCTTTATGATCGCAAAAGCGCACTGTATTGTGACGGACAAGTCGGGTGTTTCGGCGCCGTTCGTCAATTGTAGCCCGGGATATGCTGGAGAAAACAATGAAAAAATCCGCCGCTATCGTGTTTACAATCTTTGCCGCCGCCTGTTCGGGCGAACAGCCGGGCGAGAATGCTGCAACCCCGGCGCCAGCCGCGGAGGTTGACGCTGGCAAAACCGCGGCCGTGAAGACCGCCGACAAGGCGGCGCTGGAGACCATGCGCGCGCAATTCGCGGTTATCGACATGGAAGTCGATGCGTCGTTTTTGAGCGATGAAGAAAGGGCGGTCGTCAACAAGCTCAACGAGGTCGGCGACTATATGTCGGCGATTTACCTTCGCCAGCGCTCCGAGATGAACCCGCAATGGCGCGAGGTGATCGAGGCCGGCGAATTTGGGGACAAGAGCCTTCTGTTGCAGCTTTTCGATCTGCATTTCGGACCATGGGACACGCTCGATCACAACAAACCGTTTTACGGCGCGACACAAATGCCGGAGGGCGCTGCGTTTTATCCGGCCGATATGACGAAAGCGGAATTTGATAAATGGATTGAAGACCATCCCGAAGACGAGGATGCGTTCACGAGCGGCTACACGGTTATTCGGCGAGACGGTAACCGCCTCGTCGCCATTCCGTATTCAGAGCATTATCGCGAGTGGCTTGAGCCGGCGGCGGCGCTGATGCGCGAGGCGGCCGAGATTACCAGTAACGCATCCCTGAAAAGGTTCCTGTCGCTACGCGCCGATGCTTTCTTGTCCGATGATTATTATGAGTCGGAACTTGCGTGGATGGATCTTGATGGGTCCATCGAGGCGGCAATCGGTCCTTATGAGGTCTATACGGATAATCTCTTCGGCTACAAAACCGCGTATGAAGCCTTTGTCACCGTCAAGAACCCGGATGAGTCTGCGGCGCTGGCAAAATACAAGGATTTCCTGCGCGACATGGAAGCGAACCTTCCCGTGCCGGACGAGTACAAGAATTTCCGCCGGGGCTTTGAATCGCCGATTGTCGTTGCCGATCAGGTTCACGGCGGCGGCGACAATGTGCCGGGCGTTCAGACGATCGCCTTCAACCTGCCCAATGACGAGCGCGTGCGCGAAGCCAAGGGCGCCAAAAAGGTCATCCTGAATAACGTCCTCGGCGCGAAGTTCGACCGCATCCTTGCCCCCATGGCCGAGGACGTGCTGGTCGCCGAGCAAGCCGCACTGCTGATGAAAAAATACATGGCCGGTGAAACGCTGTTCCATGAACTCGCCCACAGTCTTGGGCCGGGAACCATCACCAAGGATGGCGTCGAGACGACCGTCGGTGCGGAATTAAAGGAACTTTATACCGGCACCGAGGAAGGCAAGGCCGACGTTCTTGGCGCTTACAACGTTCTTTATATGATGGAACGCGGCGAGCTGCCGATTGCGGAAAAAGAAAACTTCCTCGCCACTTATTTTGTCGGGCTGTTCCGGGCCATGCGCTTTGGCATCAATGAGGCCCACGGCAAGGGCGCTGCATTCCAGTACAGCTATTTCAAGGCAGCCGGCGCTTTTGAATGGGACAGCGAGGCGGGAAAATACCGGCTTGATTTTGCCGCCCTCGAACAGGCGGTCGCCGATCTCACCCGCGATATCATTATTGTGCAGGGTGACGGCGACTACGCGGCGGCGGCGGCGTTCCTCGACACCTATGCAAGCCTTGACGCAAATGCGGAAGGGGTCATCGCCTCCCTCACACATCTTCCGGTGGATATTCAGCCGATCTATCCCGACCGCCTCTGATCTGGCCGACGCCGCCGCTGACTAAAGTAAGGGGTCCGCCAAAGCTTTTGGCAGTCAACTCTCCTTGCGCGCCTGCTTATTTCCCGCGTTCAAAACAAAGGAGAAAACCATGGCGCGCTACAGAAATTCGTTGCCGCAACTGGGCCGTGATAATTTCATAACAGAAAGCGGTCTTGAGACTGATCTGACATTCAACAAGGGTTTCGACCTGCCGGCGTTCGCGTCGTTCGTACTGCTCAGCGATCCCGTGG
>CAMYNO010000313.1 GCA_947259815.1 uncultured Parvularculaceae bacterium | reverse complement strand
GTTTTGATCTTCGGATCCCACCAGACATGCAAACCCCGTTGGGTGAGCGCGTTGGCGATCTTCTCGACCTTAGGCCGATCATCCCGCGAATAGGATATGAATACGTCGTGATGCCCCACTTAAATCCCCGACAAGCCCAAGGCCGGCAGTTCCCCTTTGCCGGCGGATTATTAGCTGCGGCGGTCTCTCCCCCGCTGCCTTTCATTACATCACCTACCAAATGCCAGCGGCGCCGGCAATTGCTGAGAAATACGCTGACTGACATGGGAGTTGCCATGGGGAGAAATTATCCGCCGCGGATGCGTGAAACAGGATAGGATTTCAGATCGCGCAGACCTTGATATTGCGCCGCAAAACCCCGATTTCAAAGCCATATGCCCCGTTTCACGCCGGACTTCCTTGATGAGATAAAAAGCCGCCTGCGGCCGTCCGATGTTATTGGCCGCTACGTAAAGTTGCAAAAGCGCGGCAATGCATGGTGGGGATTGTCGCCCTTCAACAAGGAGAAGACGCCGTCCTTCACCGTCAATGACGAGCGCGGAAGCTATCACTGCTTTTCGTCGCAAAATCATGGCGATATCATCAAATTCCTGATGGAGACCCAGGGCCTGTCCTTCCCGGAGGCGGTGGAAACGCTGGCCGCCGACGCCGGGCTGGAACTGCCGGTCGAGACCCCTGACGACGCGGCCCGCGCGCAAAAAGCCAAGGGCCTGAAAGAAGCATGCGATGCGGCGGCGGTGTTTTTCGCAAAGTCGCTGCACCGAAATCAGGGACGGGGAGCGCTCGACTACCTGAAAGATCGCGGCGTCAGCGAAGAGCAGATCGACGAATTCGATATCGGTTTTGCGCCGAGCGATCGCACGGCGCTACGCGATTACCTTATCAACAAGGATTTTTCCGAAGAGATCCTGATTGAGGCGGGGCTGGTCATCAAGCCCGATGACGGCGGCGCCGCCTATGACCGGTTCCGCGGGCGGGTCATGTTTCCCATCAAGGGAATGCGCGGCGACGTCATTGCTTTTGGCGGGCGCGCTCTCGACCCGAACGCGCGAGCAAAATATTTAAACTCACCGGAAACCCCGCTGTTTCATAAAAGCGCTGTTCTCTATCGGTTTGACGCTGCAAGACGCGCCGCCGCCGAAGCAAAGACAGCGTTGATTGTGTGCGAAGGATATATGGATGTTATCGCGCTTTGGGGTGCGGGGTTTAAACACGCCGTTGCGCCGCTTGGCACGGCCCTTACCGAAGAACAGTTAGCGCTTTTGTGGCGGTCGAGCGACGAGCCGGTTCTTTGCTTTGACGGCGACAAGGCTGGCGTCGGCGCCGCGCATCGTTCAATTGATCGCGCGTTGCCGCTGCTCAAGCCGGGCAAGTCGATCAATTTTGTCTTCCTGCCGGAAGGTCAGGATCCTGACGATTTGATCCGCAATGGCGGCGCCTCGGCTTTCGAGGCTGAAGTGAAAAAGTCCCGCGCCCTCGTCGATGTCCTGTGGGACCGCGAGCGTATGGTCCGTCCGCTCGACACGCCGGAACGGCGCGCGGCCTTCCGCACGGAGTTGCGCGCTCTTGTGAAGAACATCGCCGACAAGGATGTGCGCGCCGCTTATGGCGGGGAGCTGGCGCAGCGGCTGGATGCGGAGTTCGCCCGGCCCAGCCGTAATGAAAAGGCGCCCCGAAATTTTCAAAAATCGTGGCAAAATGGCGGTTCCCCCCGCCGCGGGGGCGCACAAGGCTTCCGCTATCAGGAGCCGGCCCGGCCGAGCCCCGGCCTGAAACGGCAGGGACCGCCCGCGGCGTGGCGGCGCGAAGCGGCGCTGGTTCTGGCGGCAATCCAGCATCCGGCGCTGATCGAGCGGCAGGAAGCGGCGCTTTTCACGCTCGAACTCACGGATTTCGGGCTTCAAAACCTGCTCAGCGCTGTTTTAACGGCGCTTTCGGCCGATCCCGGGCTTGACACTGAGGGTCTTAAAAGCCATCTGACGGATTCCGGCGCGGCAGGTTCATTGGAGCGGGTCTTGAACGACCCCGAGCTCTCGAAACAGCGTTTCCTCCGCCCCGAGACTGAGATTGACGAGGCCGAGCAGGGGTTTTCCAATGCTCTGGCTCATCACCTGTATGAATCGACGCTCAAACAGGAGGTGGCGCGATCGGCGTCTCAAATATTCACAAGCGGCGATGAGAGTTGGAAGGCGGCGGCGGCGGCGCGGGAAGAACTGGTGAATGTAAATCGCACCGGCGACGCGGACAGCGAACATGGCGACGCCCAGGATCGTCTCAACGCAGCGCGCGAGCGGATGAAAGAAAGCGTCTCGAAGAAATTCGGGCGGTAAATCGACAACAGGTTTTGAAAAACTATGGCGAATAAAGCGGCAGTGAAAAAACAGCAGGCCGAGACGGCGGAGACGGCTGACGGTCCGATTCTCGATCTGAGCGATGCGGATGTTAAAAAGCTGATCAAGTCAGCCAAGTCCCGCGGCTATGTCACCTATGACGAACTGAACAAGGTGTTGCCGTCGGAAGAAGTCTCTTCCGAGCAAATCGAAGACATCATGGCTCAGCTCTCCGAGATGGGCATCAATGTCGTTGAACACGAAGAAGACGACGATGACGCCGAAACGGAAAGCGCGCCGGCGGCGAAGACAAAAGCCGTCGCCACCAAGGACACCGCCAAGGGCGGTCAGGTTGTCACCACAAACACCAGTTCCTCCGCTGACCGCACAGACGATCCGGTGCGGATGTATCTGCGCGAGATGGGCACAGTCGAACTGCTCTCGCGCGAAGGCGAAATCGCTATCGCCAAACGCATCGAGGCTGGCCGCGAAACCATGATCCGCGCCTTGTGCGAATCCTCTCTCACCTTTGAGGCCATTACCGTATGGCGCGAGGAATTGATGGAAGGCCGCGTTCTCCTGCGCGATATTATCGATCTCGACGCCACCTATGGCGGCGGACCGGAATCCCGCCCGGATATGACCCAGCCGGAAGTCGCCGAGCGGGTGCATCGCGAGGAAGCGGAAAAAGCCGAGACCGCCGAGGAAGAAGACGAAGACGATTTCGACGAAGGCGCGCTTTCCCTTTCCGCCATGGAAGCGGAATTGCGCGACGGCGTCATGGTGACGTTTGACGATATTTCCGGCGACTACAAAAAGCTGCGCCGCCTGCAGGACATCATGATCGAGGAGCAGCGCCAGGGCGCCGACCTTACATCGTCGCAGACCCGGCGTTTTAAAAAGCTGCAGAAAGATATTGTCGAGCGCGTCCGGCATGTGCGGCTCAACAATCAGCGGATCGAGGCGCTGGTCGAACAGCTTTACGATATCAACCGTCGATTGATGGCGCTTGAGGGCAAACTTGTTCGCCTTGCGGATTCATATGGCGTCAACCGTCAGCAATTTCTCTCCGAATATATTGGCGCCGAGCTTGATCCGGACTGGTTTGAACGCATAAGCGGCATGTCCGGCAAGGGCTGGCAAAACTTTGTCGCCAAGGCCGAACGTCAGATCACGAACATTCGCGAGGAAATCGGCAACCTTGCGACAGAGACGGGTCTTACCGTCACTGACTTCCGCCGTATCGTTTCCATGGTGCAAAAGGGCGAGCGCGAAGCGCGCATCGCCAAGAAGGAAATGGTTGAGGCCAATCTTCGCCTCGTTATCTCCATCGCCAAGAAATACACCAATCGCGGCCTGCAATTCCTCGACCTTATTCAGGAAGGCAATATCGGCCTGATGAAAGCGGTGGACAAATTCGAATATCGCCGCGGTTACAAATTCTCGACCTATGCGACATGGTGGATTCGCCAGGCGATTACGCGCTCTATCGCCGACCAGGCGAGGACGATCCGTATACCTGTGCATATGATCGAGACGATCAACAAGATCGTCCGTACAAGTCGTCAAATGCTGCATGAGATCGGCCGCGAGCCGACGCCGGAAGAGCTGGCCGAAAAGCTTTCCATGCCGCTGGAAAAAGTCCGTAAGGTGATGAAAATCGCCAAGGAGCCGATCTCTCTCGAAACGCCGATTGGCGATGAGGAAGACTCCCATCTCGGCGACTTCATCGAGGACAAGAATACGATCCTGCCGATTGATGCGGCGATCCAGTCGAACCTGCGTGAGACGACAACGCGGGTTCTCGCCAGCCTCACGCCGCGCGAAGAACGCGTTTTACGCATGCGCTTCGGCATCGGCATGAACACCGACCACACGCTGGAAGAAGTCGGTCAGCAATTCTCCGTCACGCGTGAACGCATCCGCCAGATCGAGGCGAAGGCTTTGCGAAAATTGAAGCACCCAAGCCGAAGCCGGAAGCTGCGAAGCTTTTTGGATAATTAATAAAAAGCCCCGGCATTTCCGGGGCTTTTCTTTTTATATCGTAAGCCCCTCTTTACAGCATGGCGCTAGCTTCCTGTTTGAAGTTTTGTTCAGGGGAGCAAGCGCATTGTCCGGATTTTCAACGTTCAAACGCCAATTGACCGCGGGTGCTTTGTGTTTGATCGCAGCCGCATGCGTGGAGGAGAAGCGCGATCCGGCGAGCGAGGCGCCGGTAAACCCCGCCGCCGGTCTCTATGAGCTAACAACATCGGGCGCGGGCCTCCTG
>CAMYNO010000312.1 GCA_947259815.1 uncultured Parvularculaceae bacterium | reverse complement strand
CCACCACCGCCTCTCTATTGGACTCGAAAGGGAGTGAAACGATGTCCCAACACTATAAAACCGCCCTTCTCGCAACAGCCGCCGTACTTTCACTTGGATTGTCGGCATGTGGCAAAGACGAAACGACCAACGACAATGCGAGTGAGCCGGCTTCGGCAACGTCAGTATCAGAGCAGGCCGCAAAACCTGCCGTCGGTGAGATGACCGCCCACAGCCCCACCGCGGGCGGCGTGAAAGCCAATTCCTTCTGGTGGCCGGAACAGGTCGATCTTTCCGCCTTGCGCCAGAACGCAACGAATAACGACCCGCTTGGGGATACATTCGACTACGCCAGCGAATTTGAAAGCCTCGATCTGGCTGAGGTCAAAAAAGAAATTGAAGCTCTAATGACCACATCCGTCGACTGGTGGCCAGCCGATTACGGCCATTACGGACCGTTCTTTATACGGATGGCCTGGCATAGCGCCGGCACGTATCGCACGATTGACGGCCGCGGCGGCGGCGGAGGCGGGCAGCAACGTTTTGAACCGCTTAATAGCTGGCCGGACAACGCCAATCTCGACAAGGCGCGGCGTCTTCTCTGGCCCGTGAAACAGAAATACGGCCGAAAAATTTCCTGGGCCGATTTGATGATCCTGACCGGCAATGTGGCGCTGGAGTCCATGGGCTTTAAGACCTTTGGTTTTGCCGGCGGCCGTGAAGACGATTGGCAGGCGGAACTTGTGAACTGGGGTCCGGAAGAGGCCATGCTTGCGGGCGACAAGAGGTTTGCAAACGGACGCCGCCTCGAAGGGCCGCTCGCTGCGACCCAGATGGGCCTGATCTACGTCAATCCTGAAGGACCGAACGGCAACCCCGACCCGCTCGCCGCCGCCCATGATATTCGTGAAGCGTTTGGGCGCATGGCCATGAGCGACGAAGAAACGGTCGCTCTCATTGCCGGCGGCCACACATTCGGCAAGGCGCATGGTGCAAAATCGCCTGAGGAATGCGTCGGACCCGAGCCAGCGGCCGAGTCCATTACCGAGCAAGGTCTCGGCTGGGCAAATAAATGCGATTCCGGCGCCGGCCCCGACACGATCACCAGCGGCCTTGAAGGCGCATGGACATCGAGCCCGGCAGAGTGGACGCACCAATATTTGACCAACCTGTTTTCTTTCGAGTGGAAGCAGACCAAGAGTCCGGCCGGCGCCACACAGTGGATCCCGACCGAAGAAGCGGCAAGCAATCTGGTTCCAGACGCACACCGGCCCGATATTCGTCATGCACCGATTATGTTCACGACGGACTTGTCGTTGAAGATGGATCCGGGTTTTCGCGAAATCTCCGAACGCTTTCTGGAAAATCCGGACGCCTTCGAAGACGCGTTCGCCAGAGCATGGTTCAAACTCACGCACCGCGATATGGGCCCGCGCGCACGTTATCTCGGTGCAGACGTTCCTGCCGAGGAACTGATCTGGCAGGATCCCGTACCGGTCGTTGATCACCCCCTGATTACCAATGCGGATGTCGCCACACTGAAATCGGAAATTCTTGCATCGGGATTATCCGTATCCGAACTGGTGCGCACGGCGTGGGCTTCGGCGGCAACCTATCGCGACACCGACATGCGCGGCGGCGCCGACGGCGCGCGTATTCGTCTGGCGCCGCAAAAAGACTGGGCGGTGAACAATCCGACGGAACTTGCCAAAGTGCTGGAGACGCTTCAGGGAATTCAAACCGAATTCAATGATGCCCAGACCGGCGGCAAGGCCGTGTCACTTGCGGATCTGATCGTTCTTGGCGGCGCGACCGCCATCGAGAAAGCGGCGAGCGATGCTGGCGCCAGCGTTTCTGTTCCATTCACCCCCGGACGTGGCGACGCCACGGGAGCACAGACTGATGCGGCGTCCTTCGCCCTTCTTGAGCCGAAAGCTGACGGCTTTCGCAACTACCTCGGCGACGATCAGGTGATGGCGCCATCGGAACTACTGGTGGAACGTGCAGACCTGCTGGGCCTGACCGTCCCTGAGATGACTGCACTGATCGGCGGCCTGCGTTCGCTGGATACCAATAGCGGCGGCGCAAACCACGGCGTCTTCACCGACCGCCCGGGAACGTTGAGCAATGACTTCTTCGTCAACCTGCTCGACATGTCGACGAAATGGGCGCCGTCGGCGAACGACAAAAACGTTTATGAAGGCCGTGACCGCACAAGCGGCGATCTGAAATGGACCGCGACGGAAGTCGATCTTGTCTTTGGATCGAATGCCGAGCTACGCGCCGTGGCGGAGACTTATGCCTATGAAAATGCCGAGGATACGTTCCGTCAGGACTTCATCGACGCGTGGACGAAGGTGATGAATAACGGACGGTTCCTGTAAATCCGCAAAGCGCTTTCAAGCGTTTCTGACACAACCGAAGCCGGATGCGGTCAGCGCATCCGGCTTTTTTGTGGATTGCGCAAAAAGCTTAAGCGACAGACTCTATTCATTGACTGCGCGATCGGCACTGCGCTGTCTTTCCTTTCCGCCCGCTTCGTTGCTTACCAATGCTAAGGACGCGTGTTCTGGCGGCGCCACGATCTTATGATTATCTCTCCACTGATCTACTGCAACCAACAATGGCGGCAGCAAAAACCAGTCCATCAAAAGCGCGAATACTATCGTCGCCGCGACGAGAATTCCCGTGCTGCTGGTGATCAAAAATCCCGATATAGAGAGGATAGAAAACCCGGACACTAAAACGATCGTGCTAATCAACATTGGCTCGCCTACCTTTGCGAAAGCAGACCGCGCCGCGATCTCAGGGTCCGCACCGTTTGTACGCGCTTCACGATAACGCCATAAGAGGTGAATAGTATCGTCGACAATGATGCCTAACGTAATCGCACCGACAACCGAAACAGCGACCCCGACCTCTCCGACCAGATACCCCCACACGCCGAAAGCAAGCGCGCCGGGGAGAAGGTTAGGAATAAGGCTCGCAATACCATATGTCGCGCTCTTGAAAGCAAAGACAAGCACGGCGGAAATCATCAAAAGCGCTATTGCCGTGCCGCCAATCATCGATTTGACATTGAGCGCAGACAGATACGCAAACATCACCGCGAGCCCGGTTCCAGAACCGGTGATTTGCGTCGACGGCGTTTCGTTAAGCCAGCGTTCGCCTTCTTCTTTTAAACGCTTTACATCAGCAGTCGATGCCTCACTCATGATAGCGGTTATTCGCGAATGCGCTTTGTCAACGGTGACGAGACTATTGAGATCCT
>CAMYNO010000311.1 GCA_947259815.1 uncultured Parvularculaceae bacterium | reverse complement strand
GATCCGCATGGGTCAGGCCTTCATCGACGGCGATACGAGCGCGCCTGTCAGGGAATGCCCAGCAATTTGTGGGACTGCACCGACAAGCGCCACTGCGGGCGCCGCTTGCAAAATGCTATCGCCGCCGCCGTATTCTCGGCAAGCGAGGGGCCGTCCATAGGCTGCAAATAGAAAAAGTCAAATGCGAGCGCCTCGAACTTTTGCGGCGGCGCCTCGGCCTGCGGGTAAACGAGTTTCAGCTCGTTGCCCCGCGCCTGTACCAGCGACGCATCGGCCTTTGGCGAAACGCATACCCAGTCGATCCCCGGCGGTGCGGCGATGGTGCCGTTGGTTTCAATGGCGATTTCAAAGCCGCGCCGGTGCAACGCCTCGATCAGCGGAGCGTCAAGTTGCAGCAGCGGCTCCCCGCCTGTGCACACAACGAGCGGAACGCCCGCGCCATTGGGCGGCCAGGCGCGGGCCACCGCATCGGCAAGATCGTCCGCCGCCGCAAATTTACCGCCGCCGGTTCCGTCAACGCCGACAAAATCAGTGTCGCAGAATGTGCAGACCGCGCCGGCGCGGTCGCGCTCCAGCCCCGACCACAGATTACACCCCGAAAAACGCAGGAATATCGCCGGGCGTCCGCTCTGCGCGCCCTCGCCCTGTAACGTGTAGAAAAGTTCCTTTACGGAGTACGTCATTTTCTACGGCGTATCCGACGCAGCGTGAACATAGTCGCGCCAGCCTTTCGCCCGCAATTCGCAAGCCGGGCACTCGCCGCAGCCATAGCCCCATTCATGGCGCGTGACGCGCACGCCGCGATAACAGGAATGACTATGCTCATTAATCAGCGCGACGGCGTCTTTCCCGCCGACCTCTTCGGCAAGACGCCAGCTCGCGGCCTTGGATATATGCATCAGCGGTGTTTCCAGCCGGATGTCGCAATCCATGCCAAGACGAATGGCTTCAATCTGGGCGTTAAGCGCGGTCTCCCGGCAATCGGGATATCCGGAAAAATCCGTCTCGCACATGCCGGCGACCAGCACGCCAATCCCCCGGCGATAGGCGTAAGCTGCGGCAAGCGAGAGAAAAACCAGGTTCCGCCCCGGCACAAAAGTGGTGGGCAGGTCGTCGTCGCCCGTGACGATATCGAGATCCGCAGTCATCGCCGTCTCGCCGATATCTTTTAACCCATGGGCGGAAATCATCTGATCGGGTCCGATTTTAGGCTTCCAATCCGCAAACCGCGCGCACAATTCGCGGCGCACAGACTGGCGGGCGCCAAGTTCGATCGCGTGGCGCTGGCCGTAGTCGAACCCGACCGTTTCGGCGGCGCCAAACCGATCAAGCGCCCAGATCAGGGCGATTGACGAATCCTGCCCGCCGGAGAAAAGGACAAGGGCCTGATTGTGGTCTAGCTTGCGCATCAGCCTGTGTTACCTGCATTCATAGTAGCGCGGCAAAAAATTCGAATTTCATACAGACGCCGCCACGGGAGCACCGCTCTATGTCGACCGTCAGATTTCTATATTCAACTGCCCCGGACGAAAACACCGCAAAAGCAATCGCCGACAGTCTGGTGTCGGAGAAACTGGCCGCATGCGTCAATATATTTGCGCCAATGCTCTCCGTTTACGCGTGGAACGACCAGATCGAACGAAGCACGGAAACGCCGTTCATCGTAAAGACAACAGAGCAAGCCGCGCCTGCGGCCTGCGCGCGGATCATTGACGAACACCCTTATGAAACGCCTTGCGTCGCCTCTCTCCCGATTGATGAAAGCGGCTCATCGCCTGCATTCCTCCAATGGATCGCCGCCAACTGCGCATCCGGTGTGGTTAACGATAGCTGAACCAAAACACCACTATGGGTTGTTATTCTGCCTGCGCTACAATCTTATATTAAAGATCGCGACCCTACAATCACCCCCATTGCGGCGATTGTAAAAACGCCCTTTGAGATCCGGGTCTTGCTCCCCTCACCGAAGGTGATCCGGATCGCAACGCCGCAACCATACCCTCGCTAGCGCACCCCTGTACCGTTCAACGCTAGCCAACCAGAGCGCCGCGGGCCTTGTGAACCCATCACAAACCGCCGGTCCGCGGCGCTTTTTCATTCGCATTAATCCAAGCGGCGACATCGCGAAAAACCCGCTCGCGCTGCAAATCGCGCAAAATGAGGTGCCAGCCATCCGGGTAACGACGGACTGACGCTGGCCCACAAAGGTTTTCCGCCACATATTCAACAGCGCTCGATGGAATGACTTCGTCCTTGCGCCCGACAAGTATCAGCGCATCTGAACAAACGTCGTTCGCATGGTCGAACGCCTCCCCCATGACGCGCACGACGCCGAGCACCGCATCGGTTCGCGTTTCTTTTATCACTTTGGGATCGGCGCCCATCGCACGCAGAACCTCTATATTATCGGTAGACTGACGGTGCGCCCGCTCGCCGGTCAACGTCGCTGCCGGCGCGAATGTTGCAGCCAGATTGGCGGCGAGACGGTGCGTCAGCGGCAAGGCGCCGCCGCCCCAGACGCCGGGCGCCGCCAGAATCAATCCATCCGCGCCAAGCGGTTCCTCCGCATCCGTTGCCATGACCACCGCCGCGCCCATGGAATGCCCCAAAACATATATCGGCAAGCCGGGGTGCGCTGCGCGGATTGCGGCGAATGCGGCGCGCAGGTCCGACTTCATCGTCGCCGCACCGAACCAGCGGCCGAAAAAGGCCGAGGCGCCAAACCCGCGCTGATCGTAGGCGTATGTGGTCAACGCCGCATTTTCGGCCCACCAGGTCGCGGGCATGACAAAGGCGTTAGAGTAATCGTTCATGCCGTGCACCGCGAGAATAACGGCACGCGGATTTTCCGCCGGCCAGACTTTCAGGGGCAACAGGGCGCCGTCAATTGACTGAATAACATTCGCCGCAAGCGCCGGCGGGGCGAGCGCATCCGGCGCATCCGGAAAGGAAACGCAGGCGCTCGCGACAAGCGCCGGCAGTAATGCAATCAGTCTGGAGAATCGTCGCATCCAGCCGCGCCCGTCCTGCGTGAAAGCTTTACGAGGATACGGTCGAGACTTTCGCATTCCTCTTTCGTCAGAGCGGCAAGGATATCGTCTTCATAGTCAAGCGCAAGCGTCGCGATGCGCGAGAACAGCGCACGTCCCGGCGGCGTCAGGGACATCATGTTTACGCGGCGATCACGCGCACTCACCGAACGCACGGCGATGCCTTTTTCTTCAAGGCTCGCCACGGCGCGGCTGACGCTCATCTTGTCCATCGGCGTCAAGCGCACCACGTCGCGCGCGGCGACTGCTTCTTCCTGTGCGATCACCGCCAGCACCCGCCATTCATTGATCGAGATATTTTCATCCGCATAGGCCCGGCGCAGGCGATCGCCCATGGCGTGACCCAGAGCCACGATCCGGTAGGGCGTAAACCGCTGCAGGATCAGTGAACGCGCCGGCTCACCTTTTTTGACAGTCGAAACCCGCAACGCGGCCTCCCGATCAGGCGGATTCTTTCAACACGCCGCGGCGGATCTGGTCTTCCTCAATGGACTCAAAGAGCGCCTTGAAGTTCCCTTCGCCAAAGCCCTCATTGCCCTTGCGCTGAATGATCTCGTAGAAAATCGGCCCAATGGCGTCCTGTGTGAAAATCTGGAGCAGTAGGCCCTGTCCTTGCGTCGGCGCACCATCGATGAGGATACGGTTCTTGCGAAGACGCTCAATGTCCTCGCCGTGATCTCCGACACGCTCATCGACTTTTTCGTAATAGGTGTCGGGCGTATCCTGAAACGGTACGCTGCGTTTACTCAGGGCTTCCACGGTTTCGTAAATATTGTCCGTTCCAAGAGCGATATGTTGAATGCCCTCGCCATTATAGCGCTGAAGGAATTCTTCGATTTGCGATTTATCGTCCTGGCTCTCATTAAGCGGTATGCGGATCTTGCCGCATGGGCTGGTCATCGCCTTTGACACGAGACCGGTAAGCTTGCCCTCAATATCGAAATAGCGGATCTCGCGGAAATTGAAGATTTCTTCGTAATACGCCGCCCATTTATCCATATTGCCGCGATGCAGATTGTGGGTCAGGTGATCGATATAGGTAAGGCCCATGCTGTTGGCGGCGGGGTCCGCGCCTTCGATGGGTTCGAAGTCGACGTCGTAAATCGTCTGCGCACCATAGCGATCGACGAGATAAACATTGAGCCCGCCGATCCCTTCAATGCCGGGAATGTTCAGTTCCATCGGGCCGGTCTTCGCCTCGATCGGCCTGGCGCCGCGTTTTACCGCTTCCTTGAAGGCGTGGGCCGCGTCCTTGACGCGGAACGCCATGGCGTTCGCGCCGGCGCCGTGCTGGTTACGAAATACGTCCGGCTGGCCGGCTTCCTCACGGTTCAGCAGGAAATTGATGTCGCCCTGACGGTAGTGAATGACGTCCTTCGAGCGGTGCCGACCGACAGCGGTAAAACCCAGCCGTTCAAACAGCGCCGCAAGCTCATCGGGGTTGCTGCTTGTGTACTCGACGAATTCGAAACCGTCGGTTCCCACTGGATTTTCAAATAGATCGCCCATTGTCTCTCCCTCCAGCGCCGGAAACGGCGCACCTTTTCGCCAGCTTGGTAACATATGTTACTTTTTTGACGCAACCGCTCT
>CAMYNO010000310.1 GCA_947259815.1 uncultured Parvularculaceae bacterium | reverse complement strand
CGCCCGCCATTGGCGATGCAATTCAACGCAGCCTCAAGATGCATGCCGCCGACATTTTCAAAATAGCAATTAACGCCCTTTGGCGCTGCTTCCGCCAGGGCATGCGTCAGCTCCGCAGCGTTTGCATAGTCTTTGTAATTGAGCGCCACGTCGACGCCCGCCTCTTCCTTCAGCCAACGGATCTTTTCCGGCGAGCCCGCCGAGGCAACGACGCGCGCGCCTTTCAGTTTTCCCAGTTGACAGACAACGGAACCGACCGCGCCGGCAGCACCCGATACGAACAGTGTTTCACCTTCCTGCGGTTTTAGAATCTGCGTTACGCCGGCCCATGCGGTCAGCCCCGGCATGCCGAGAACGCCGAGCCAGGCGGGCAACGGCGCAAGCCCCGGAACCACCTTTTGCGTGCGCTCGCCGTCGGAGAGGTAATACTCTTTCCATCCGCCGGTGAAATCGACAACAAGATCGCCGGTCGCAAAACCGTCGATCTTCGATTCGACAACCTCCGAAACCGCGCCGCCGGAGAGCGGCTCATCAAGCGAAAATGGCGGGATATAACTTTTGACGTCGGGGCGCATGCGCCCGCGCATATAGGGATCGACGCTCATCCAGATGGTCCTGCACAACATTTGCCCGGCGCCGGGAGACGACACGGCAATATCGCGAATCTCAAAATCTTCCGCTTTGGGCTCGCCATGCGGATAGGCTTTCAAAAAGATGGCTTTCGATTTTCTTTCGGTCATTTAGCAGTTCCCTATTGTGGCGATATTCCGGCGAATCTGTCCGCCCCGACGCTCGCGACAGCGTGAAGACACGCACGCAATTCCGACAAGACCTCGCCTCATTCTCGCCGCGGACCTTGGCGAGGGTAGCGATATTGGAATTACGGCACGAGACGCAAGGGCGCCTGACAGTTGAAACGGCGACCCAGACCAAACGGAGGCATTGAAAATCATGAAAACCATGTTGATCGCATCAGGCGCACTTTTGCTCGCGACCGCCGGTTGCCAGTCCACCGGCGAAGGCGCGCTGACCGGCGCCGCCATTGGCGCGGCGGGCGGTGCAATCGCCGGTGAGATATTCGCCGGACGGCCGGGACAAGGCGCCGCCTATGGCGCGTTGATCGGCGCCGCCGTCGGCGCCTATGAGGGCTGCTCGCGCGCCGGCACATGCTGGGGGCGGGCCCGCGATCACGGCCACCGTCGTTATGACCGCTATTCCGGCCGCTATTATTATGTCGATCCGGAATATGGCGACACCTATTGGGAAGACGGCTCGTTCCGTGAATATGGCCGTCATGATCGCCGCGACCGGCGCCGTCGTTACTAATCCAAACATTGCTCATTTCTGCGTATGTTTCTGCGGCCTGCATCAGCGGGCCGCAAACCTATCAGGCGCTTACCCGTCGATGTTGTCAGAACGCGCCTCATCGCGAACCTGTTCCTTCTTGCGATTCTTGCCCATCTGCGTCAGCGCGATAATCGTCAGTGTCGGAACGAAACCATCGATCTGCCCGGTGAGGTCCACTGTTTCCCAGAACGCAAACAATCCGGTCCATCCAAACAGGGCGACCGCGGCCGCGCCCATGAAGAGATCAAACGCCAGTTCAAAACCCGGAATGCGCCCGATGGTAAAATCGAGCACGTCGAGAATGACGGCGATAACGAGTTTTGCTACATCAGAGCGCATGAGACCCTCCCCGCTTTTCCCGAACCGTGGCACATGATCGACGCCGCTTCAACGGCGCTTATCAATGGCGAAAGCGCAGGCCAAAGCCGAGCGTCCGCGTTTCGCCGGGGAAAAACCGATCGCTTCCGAAAGCAAAATCAGCGCGTTCCGCGTAAAGCGCATTGGCGGCGTTGCGTAGCGTCGCGAATACGGAAACGCCTTGCGCCACTTGGGCTTCCGCGCGCAGATTCAACAGATCGTAGCCCTCATAGGCATGATCGTTCGCGGCGTCCGTGAAATAGGAACCGACCCGGCGCCACTCTGCCTCCAGCCGAACCGCGTCAACCGGCGCCCAACTAAGCCTTGTATTGGCGATCACCCGCGGCGCGGTATCGACATCATTGCCAAAGGCGATGCTTTCTGCAGCATTCCCCGTGATGCGCTCAAACCGATAAGTGTGGGCCGCATAAGTCACAGCGCTTGTAAGCGTCAACGTCTCATGCAGCGCAATGCGCACATCCGCTTCGACGCCGACATGACGCGTCCTGCCGTCATTGACATTGAGGCCGTCAGCGTCACGGAAGAAAAAGTTTCGCTTGCCCATCCAGAACGCGGCAAGGTCTATGTTGATCCGTTCCGTCAGCGCCGCGCGGGCGCCAATCTCAAATGCATCAATGATTTCCGGCCCGGCCGCATTAACGGTCTGGCCCGACTGGAGACGATAAAGATCGCTCGTCTGCGGCGCGCGCCCGCCGCGCGCATAGCTGGCGAACAATGTTGCATCGCCCGTCAATTCATGACGTATACTGATCTTTGGACTCGCCGTCACGAAGCGGTTCGTCTGGCTGTCCGGACGCAGGAACCGATCGACCGGGTTATCATCGGGCGCCTTGTTTTCGTAATCGTAGATGGCGCCGTCCACCCTGACGGCGGCGGTCAAACTCGTCGCCGGCGTCAGTTCATATTCGCCATGGACAAATCCCGACGCATTCACCGCACGCACATCGTAATCGTAATGCAGCCCTTGCGTGAAGGAAAAGACTGTCGGCCCTTCCTGAAACTCGGTCAGCCAGCCTTCGGTATAGTCCGCATCAATGCCGGCAATAAACGAAAACCCCTCGCGCTCGAAATAATAAGCGCTCTGGGCCCCGACGCTCCAGTGGCCGTTTTCCTCCAGCGCATTTCCGGGCAGGAAGTGCTGAAGAAAGTCCATATCGTTCCAGCGGGCATAGGGCGTAACGCGCAGTTCGGCGCCGTCAGCCAGTTGCGCCGTAATCTGCGATTGCAGCCGCACTGACTTCGCATCGCGAAAGGCTTGCGGGAAATCATTCGTGCGGCGGCGCGCGCGGTCGAAAAGATCGGCCCGCCCGAAAATAAATCCGGCGGTTTCCTGCTCAAGATTGTCAAACGCGAAAATCGTATCGACCGAAAGACCATCGCCATTATAGATATGGCGCAGGGACGCTTTTTGCTGGTCAAGGCCGGCGTCATCGCGATAGCCGGATTCTGAAACGGCGGAGGCGGCGGCATAGAGGCCATGGCGGCCATAGGTGTTCGCGAGCGAGCCTTTCCATTTATATCTGTCTTCGGTGTCGCCGAATATTTCGCCATATGCCGCGGCCGTTTGCGACGGCGCCGGCGTAATCACGTTGACGACCCCATGGATTGCGTTGGCGCCATAGAGCGCGCCGGATGGGCCGCGCACGATTTCTATCCGTTCGGCCAACTCATAGTGGGCGTCAAACAACCCATTGATGTTGGCGAAACCGGCGGCGCGTAACGGCACGCCGTTTTCCAGGAACAGGAACGATCCGGCCCCGGCCCCGGCGGTCAGCACCGGGGAGCGTATGGCGGTCAGGTGCTCCGCGCCGGAGCCGCGATGGAGATTGACCCCCGGCGCGCGGGCAAGAGCCTCGGCAATGTGGTCCGCGCCGGCCAGTTCCAGCCCCCTGGCGTCGATGACCGCGATTGACGCGGGCGCCGTGTCGGCCTCCTGCGCCCGGCGCGTTGCGGAGACGACGATGGCGTCCTGCGCTATCGCCGCGCCAATGAGAGATGACCCGCCCGCGATTGTGAGAAGGACGGTTTTACGCAAGAAATTACTCAATGTGGGGCGCCTTTTTTCGGCGCTGTGCGCCTTGCCGGGCCCGGCTTTCGCCGGGACGAACGCAGAGAGAGGATAAAAATCGTTCAATCATGCGCGGACCATACAGCACTCCGCGCGCATGACGATAACTATCGACCGAATGCGGGATTGCGTGAAGATTTTACGGTTCTGGTTGTGCGGCGGCGGCGGGTTCAATCTGGTGCGCAGATTAAACGCGATTATAATTG
>CAMYNO010000309.1 GCA_947259815.1 uncultured Parvularculaceae bacterium | reverse complement strand
GAAATAACGCTCCCCAAGTTAGACAACGTCGGTTCAATAACATTAAAAAGCACCGGTTATATTCCTTGCCTTTTAGGTCGTCTATGCCCCATCCTTGACACATCAAATAGAACCTATCTTTACGCGGATAACATTTCTATAAATGGCGGAGAAAAACAGCCCGCGAAATTTGAAATCAATGTTCCGTTTATGCTCGAAGATGTTGACGGAACCATAGTATACGCAACAGTTAAGCACATAGCTTACCGACTTTCGGTGCTTCAATATGCCTATAAGCCTACGAATTAAGCGTGCAACTGTTGTGCAAAAAATCACGCCAACCTTGATGGGATGCAGGGTGATCACCCCTTCCCTCGCCCGCGCAGGCGCAGTAAGAGCGGAGTTCTGATCCCCGCACAGATTTCACGGACGCCGCCCCAATGAAAATCGCCACTTTTAACGTCAACTCGATCAACGCGCGCCTGCCCCGCATTCTCGAATGGTTCGACAAGGCAAAGCCCGACGTCGCGGTGCTGCAGGAGATCAAATGCGTCGACGAGAAGTTTCCCGCCGGCGAGTTCGAGGATCGCGGCTACAACGTCGAGGTGCACGGGCAGAAGACCTATAACGGCGTCGCCCTGCTCTCGAAACATCCGGTGGACGATGTTGTGCGCGGCCTGCCCTTTCTTGATGACGGGAGCGACAAGGACGACGAACAGGCCCGCTATATCGAGGCGCTGGTGATGCCCGATGCGGCGGCGCCCGTGCGCGTCGGCGGGCTTTACCTGCCCAATGGCAACCCGGCGCCGGGCCCGAAATACGACTACAAGCTGGAATGGATGAAGCGGCTGAAAAAGCGCGCGGAAAAACTGCTGGCCGATGAAGAGGCATTCGTGCTCGCCGGCGACTATAACGTTATTCCGCAGGCGGAGGATGTGCATGACCCGGCGGCGTGGTGGGGCGATGCGCTTTATCGGCAGGAAACGCTCGATGCGTTTCGCGAGATCGTCAATCTCGGCCTGACCGATGCGATCCGGCAGGCGGACCCGGCGGGTATTCTTTATACGTTCTGGGATTATCAGCGCGGCGCCTGGGAAAAGGATCACGGCATCCGCATCGATCACCTGCTCATGAGCCCCCAGGCCGCCGACCGTTTCAAATCCGCCGGGGTCGACCGCGCCGAACGCGGCAAGGAAAAGCCGTCCGACCATGTCCCCGTCTGGGTGGAACTGGCCTGAATTGGTTTACGAAAAACTGCGTTATTTTCCGCCGGTCAGGATTTCCGGCAGGCGGCCAAGCGCGCGTTGAAACGGCGCATTGTTGCCAGCGGCGCGCGAAACGACCAGCGCGCCCTCGATCTCGACAATGGCCTGCTCGGCGCGAATGCGCGCCTCTTTCTGGGCAAAGCCCGCATCAACGGCAACCTGCTCGAATGCATTTTCGAGCGCACTGATGAGCGACTTCGCCGCGCCCGGCGCCGCCGTCGCTGCTTCGCCGATCGACAACAAGTTCGCAAGGCAATTGGCGCGCCCGCCATCGTAGAATTTTGAAATGCCAGCGGCGGCGGCCTTGACCCGCGCTGTCGCATCGCCCTCGCCATCGAGCGGCGCCAGAATGCCGTCGGTCGCTAACCCCGCGAGATGGGCGACCGCCGCTGCGGCCATGTCTTCCTTGCCGTTCGGGAAATGATGATAAAGGCTCGACCGGCCGAGACCGCTCGCCTCGGACAGGCGGCTGAGGCTCGCGCCGTCATAGCCGAATTCCCGGAACACCGCCGTGATTGCAGCCACTGCGTCTTCGCGCGATGATTTGGTGGCCGGCATTGCCTGCCCTCCTGTACCGAACGGACGGTATACAAGCGCTTAACACTCCGGTGCAAGTTTTTGTCCCGCGTCAAGACTGGTCATTGCCGCCGCAGGCCGCGATAAGGGCGTCTTTCAATGTGAGAGGACAATGGACTGGACGCCGGAACAAGACGCCGCGCTTAAATCAGTCGATCGCTGGCTTCGCGATGGCGGCTCGCCCGTCTTTCGCCTCTTCGGATATGCCGGCGCGGGTAAGACGACGCTGGCGCGCCACTTTGCGGAAAATGCTGGCGGCGATGTCGCTTTTGCAGCATTCACCGGCAAGGCCGCCCATGTGATGCGGCAAAAAGGGTGCGTCGGCGCAACGACAATTCACGCTCTCATCTATCGCCCGTCCGCGGCGGATGAAGAAGGCGAGCCGTCATTTTCCCTGCGCCATGACGCGCCGGCATCGAAGGCCGATCTTATCATTATCGACGAATGCTCCATGGTCGATGAAGATCTGGGCCGCGATCTCCTGTCCTTCGGCAAGCCGGTGCTTGTGCTTGGCGATCCGGCGCAGTTGCCGCCCGTCAAAGGCGGCGGCTTTTTCACTGAACACGAACCGGATTTTATGTTGACGGAAATCCATCGTCAGGCGGCGGACAATCCAATCATTCGGCTATCTATGGCGATCCGCGAAAGCGAGGAATTCGACGAGCAGTCGCCGGAATGCCGCATTGTATCGCGTCAGGAAATTTCCACTGAAGACATCATGGCCGCCGACCAGATTCTCGTCGGCGCCAACAAGACCCGCAAGCGCTATAATGAACGGCTGCGCGAACTGCATGGATTTTCTGATCCGTCGCCGCAGGCGGGAGAAAAGCTCGTCTGCCTGCGGAATAATAAAAAGAAAGGCCTGCTCAATGGCGGCGTATGGACGGTTGCGCGGCGCATGAGCCCGCGCGGCGCCCGCGTTCGCATGTCCGTCACGCCGGAAGAAGGCGGCAAGGCGGTCACCGTATCCGTGCCCCGCGCTTTTTTTCTCGACGGGCCGGAAAGCGTGCCGTGGACCCAGCGCAAGAGTGCGGACGAATTTGACTATGGCTACGCCCTCACCGTTCACAAGGCGCAGGGGTCACAATGGGACCGTCTGGTCCTTTTTGACGAGAGCTTCATGTTCCGGGAGCATAGCCGGCGCTGGCTCTATACGGGCGTCACACGGGCCGCGAATCAGCTTGTATTGGTGCGTTAACGCGCGTTTTGCAAGAAAAACGAATTGGTCTAGCGTGACCGCCGCACAGTGATGAAGGAAACTGCCAGATGGAAAACATGCAGCGCGCCGTAAAGACTGTACTGAATAGTTACGTGAAGTTTGAAGGCCGTTCGGGCCGCCCGGAATATTGGTGGTATGTCCTTGCTTATTTTATCGTGATTGCCGTTTTATCGGTGCTCGGCAACGTGATTGGCATATTCACGCTGGTTGCCAATCTCATTGCCCTGGCGCTCCTCATACCGAATATCGCCGTTGGCGTTCGGCGCTTCCATGATATCGGCAAGTCCGGCTGGTGGCTTCTGATCGGACTGATCCCGCTTCTTGGATGGATCGCCATCATTTATTTCGCCGCGCAGCCTTCTGTCGGCCCGAATGAACATGGCGAAGGTCCGCAGCCGCTGGCGGCCTGATTCTTATTCAACCTGCGCGTACATCCTGAACGGATAGCGCCCCGGAATGGGGCGCATTCGCGCGGCTGGTCGCCACGTCGATAAGATCGAAGATCAGATCGAACTCCTTTAACAGTTGCGCCGATCGCGCAGGGCCGTCGATCGGGCGGAACATCGTTCCGAAATTCAGCTTGTCGCCAACCGCCAGCGCAACGTAGAGCTTTCTTTCTGTAAACGCGGCGCGCAATTTAGCGCCGTCGAACAGCCGTTCAAGTTCCTCAAAGCGCTCAAGCGTTACAGGATCGAGCAGCGCCCTCGCCTCAACCTGATCGGTCGACCAGGCCTCGAACGCCTTTTCGAATTTCGACGACACAAGACCGACCTGCCTGAACTCCCGGCCCGGTTTGCTGACGCCATTCAAGAAACCAGCGTCACGTTTGAGTATTGTCGTACCGGCGAATTCGCGATTGTAGCCTATGGCGATGAGTTGCCCGTGAAACACTGTCCGGGTGTTTTTTTTGCGCCCTTTTGTTCGGTATTGCAGGCGGCCCTCG